>NZ_JBHSFQ010000008.1:0-188040 GCF_042653925.1 Nocardiopsis mangrovi | reverse complement strand
GGGAGTTCACGGGGGTGACCCGGGGCAGGCCGTCGTCACCGTCGTCCTGGGTGTCCTCGTCGCCGTCCGGGTTGTGGACGCCTTCCCGGCCATCCGGGTTCCCCGGATCGCCACCCTCACCCGGGGTCCCATCGCCGCCGTCACCCGGGGAGCCGCTGCCGTTGTCGACGGAGTCGATGGCCGAGGCGATCATTGATGACACGCGCCCGGAGACGCCGCTGGTGACGACCGTGGTCGCGATGGCGGCGACGAGGAGGACGACGGCGGCGTATTCGGTGAAGCCGGCGCCGCGTTCGGGGTCGTGGATGCGTCGGAGCATGGGGGATACCTCGGGTGGTGACCGGGGCCTGGGCGATGCGAGTGTCAGCGGAGGAAGAAGGCGCGCGAGGTGGGCCGCAGGAGCAGGACCAGGGTCGCGACGGGCAGGATGAGTTGGGTGATGCGGCCGTCGCCGCCGAGGGTGAGCAGGCTGTAGAGGCCGATCAGGGTCTCCAGGGCCAGGACCGACCAGAAGATCACGCGGCCGTTGCGGCGGATGAAGGCGGCCAGCAGGATCTGGGCGATGCCCGGGAGCGAGACCGTGAGGTTGTAGCCGAGTTCGTAGGCGGTGACGCCGGTGAGGATCAGCATGGCCGCGGCGATCACGAGGGTGAGTCCGCCGGCGGTGTAGAGCAGGATGCGGACCCAGCGCACGGACGCCGGCAGTTCGGAGGACAAAGGGGGATTCTCTTCCAGACGGAGCGGACGATTAATTGCGGGTAGTTCGCCTGAAACCCTCACGGTAGGCGAGAATGCGTGCGTAGCGCAGGCGAATGGACACCCTCGGTCACGGATTTTTCTCGTCCATCACGGCCGACTGGGCGTCCTCGATCTTCGCGTCCTCGATCCCCCGCCAACCCTGCCGAAATGCGCGCCGCCGGAATCCGCAGCACCCGTACCGCCCCGGCCACCCGCGGTCGGTGGAAGCGAATGGTCATCGGCGCCCGAACGCCCGTTAACCTGGGGGCGAGCATGACGCACGGGTGGAATTCAGGTGACGATGTCGGCAACGCGGCTGCTGGTCCTCGGCGTGGTCCGAGTGCACCGTTCGGCGCATGGATACCTGGTTCGCAGCGAGCTCGTCGGCTGGGGTGCCGATGAATGGGCCAACGTCAAGTGGGGATCGATCTACCACGCACTGCGCCGACTCGCCACGGAAGGGCTGCTGACCGGCACTGACTCCCCCGAATCACCCGGCCGAACCGACTACGCCATCACCGCTGATGGCGACGCCGAGTTCCTGCGCCTGCTGCGCGGGGCGCTCACGGACACCGGCCCCCGCCGCGACCTCCTGTCGGCCGGGCTCGCCTTCCTGACCGCTCTGCCGCGCGCCGAGGCGATCGAGCTGCTGTCCCGCCGCCTCGCGGCTCTGGAGGCCGGGCGCGCGGAGGTCGAGGCGGCGGTGGGCACCCCCGGATCCCCCGGCCTGCCGCTGCACGTCAACGAACTCTTCAAGCTGTGGGTCGCCGACATCGCGGGCGGGATCGCGTGGACCCGCGAGCTGATCGAAAGCCTGCGGGCGGGGGAGTACGTCATGGCCGACGACAGCGACACCGCCTACGGCCTCCCGGGCAGCGCCCACACCTCCGGCCGACTCTGATCCCGCGCCGGGAGAGGCGGGTCGAGGCGGCGCGAGCGTCCGGATCGAGTCCCGTGCGCCGATGCCTCGGTCCCGATCCACCGCGTGTAGGTGTCGGCAATGGCCGCTCGATGGTGCTCCCACCCACCGGCACGCCGACCCGCCGAGCCCGGTCGGCCCTTACGATGCTCCGCGCCGGTCAGGCGTGGCCGGTGGGGGACGCCGACGCGTCCAGGAGGGGCCGCATGCGGCTGATGACGTCGAGCTGGGCGGGGTTGAAGACGTCGGTGAAGGCCTTGTGCATGGTCTGCTTGGCGAACTGGGCTCCGCCCGGGGCGTCGTCGACGGCGTCCCGCACCGTGGGGTGCTCGATGTCGAGTGCGCGGAAGTAGGGAACGAGGCGCTCGGCCATGTCCTGGCGGGTGGATTCGTCGGTATCGGCCGACAGGAGGTCGAATTCGTCGGCCACGGGGTCGGCCGGGAGTTCGTCCAGCATCTCGGCGTAGGACTGGAGGCCCTTGGGGCCCAGGACCCGGGCCAGGACGACGAAGATCGAGCGGTCCCTGTCGGACAGCCCCGGATTGGTGGCGGCCGAAGCGATCTCGGGCGGCAGGTCGGTCGGGGCGGACTGGTGCAGGATGAGGCTGAGTTCGAGGCGGGCCCGCTGGAGCCGTTCGATGGTGTCGGCGAGTTCGGTGTCGAGGGTGCGCAGGGCCTGCTTCGGGTGGTCGTCGGCGTCGCCCATGTCGGCGATCTGGGCCAGGGAGAACCCGAGGTCGGTGAGGCGTTTGATGCGCAGCACCCGGACGAGGTGGGCGACGCCGTACTGCTTGTAGCCGTTGGCGTGCCGCGGGGGCTCGTCGAGCAGACCGACCTCATGGTAATGGCGTACCGCCCGCAGGCTCGTGCCGGCGAGTTCGGCGATCTCACGGGTACTCCACGCCACGATTGACACCTCACTCTGTTGTTCGGAAACGGCGGCATGGACCCGCCGACCACTCACAGTGAAAACCATGCCGTACCGGCATGGTCAAGTCGGATGCCGGCGCCGGACAGGCTCCGGGGTCACTCTGCTCGGGGCGGGACGTTCGCGCAACCTTCCCGCGGTCTGGACTGCGAGGACATCGCGAGGCCGTGGGCGAGCCGTCGGCGGGAAACCCGCCGGCGGCTCGGTGAGTCCCCCTGCCGACCCGATGCCGTTCACCCACTCGGGAGGTCGCCCCGTCGCGCCGGGTCCACTGCCGGGTAGAGGAGCGTGAAGGTCACCCCCGAGCGGGGGGCGGGGAGGGGGCGCCAGGCGTGGGCGAAGTGGTCGATGAGGGCGATCCCGCGCCCGCGCTCGGACATGAAGGTGTTGGGGCGCAGAAAGGGGACCGCTTCCGCTTTGCCTTCGTCATCGACGTCCACCGCGATGCGGCCGGGGGCGATTTCCAGCCGGAGGGTGAACACTCCGCCCCGCCCGCTGGCCGTGTGGGAGACGGCATTGGTCGCCGCCTCTGAGACCAGGAGGACGGTCGCGGCGACCGTGTCATCGGGGATGCGGAATGCGGCGTGCGCGGCCAAGACGTTGTCGACCCAGCGCCGGGCCTGGCCGATCTGCTCGTTCCAACCGGGGAAGATGCGGCTGTAGGACACCGCCATCACCTCCGTCCGGCAATAGGGTGAAATTCGCAGTATTCATCCGTGATCGGGACAGTGAAATTCTCCACGTCATCAGCTCCATGGGGTTCGCTGGTGGCTGCACCTCCGGACGCTCTTCGACAGTTCGTCGCGGGGGCTCTGCGAGTTCAGCCTTATTTGGCAAGACTCGACGTGCCATATGAGTCACACAACAGTCACTTTCCATGAACAGCCTGAAAATCCGTGGACATGTCCTCAACACTGGCTTCATGAGTACGTTTGGAGAGGCACTCAGGGCGCAAATCGAACTTTCGGGGATGAATCAGACCCAGTTGGCCAATGCTTGCGGGTGGAGCCGTTCGCAGATATCGGCCCTTGTGACGGGTGCGCGTCTACCTAAGGGCGACGCGGTCGAAGCTCTGGATGAGGCGCTCGGAGCCCAAGGCGTGCTGATGCGTAAGTGGGTGGAGGAACGACGGCGTGCGACCCAACCGGACTGGATGCGCCGCATCGCCAATGTCGAGGACAAGGCGACGGAAATTCGTATATCCCAGCCGACGATTCTGCCAGCCGTTCTTCAACCCCCCACATATGCATCGGCTCTTTATCGAATCGGTAAACCGTCGATGTCCGAGGACGAAATCAGCAGTGCGGTTTCCCGGAGGATGGAGCGTGGACATGCTCTCCTCCGTCCCGGAGGCCCGCTGATCACCGCGGTGCTCTCCGAATCGGTGGTCCGTGCCGCCAATGACATTGACCCCGACTCTCTCTCCCACCTGCTAGAGCTGCCACAATCGGTGTGCGTGCAGCTACTACCGGACGGCGTGTACCTAGGAGCCGCGGTCGGAGCGTTCCGGCTCATCAGCTTCGCCGATCGACTGCCGGTCGTGTTCCTCGAACACGCTATGGGAGGCGTGATCGTTGATCACGAGGACTCGGTGGTGATGTTCAGCGCCTCCGCGAACCGCTTGCAAGCATGTGCTATGTCGCCGGATGATTCGGCTAAGCGAATCAAGGAGATCGCAAATGAATGAATTCCACAAGTCCACATACAGTCATGTCAACGGTGATTGCGTGGAGGTCGCCGAGGGTGCCGTAACGCGTGTTCGCGACTCGCGGAACAGAGCGCGCGCCACGCTGGCGTTCCCCGCGACCGAGTGGCGGGCGTTGTTGGCCGATATCGACTCGCTGTAGTTTTCGCGGGTACAAGCGTCGGCCCCGAGGGAGGACCCTCGGGGCCGATGCTGTGCCGGGTCAGCTTCGTCGTCGCAGGACCGTGAACGCCACCGCGAACGCGGTCGCCAGGAGCCCCGCGCCGATGGCGAAGGCCAGGTGGTAGCCGCTGGTCAGCGCCTCTGCATCGGCGGTGCCCCGGGTGAGCAGGGTGTCGGTGCGCGCTGCGGCCAGGGTGGACAGCACGGCGACACCGACGGCCATGCCGATCTGCTGTGTGGTGTTGAACAGCCCGGACACCAGCCCGGCGTCGTCCTCCCCGGCGTCGGACATGCCCAGCGAGGTCAGGGCGGGCATCGCCAGCCCGAAGCCCGCGGCCAGCAGCATCACCGGGAACAGGTCGGTCAGGTAGTCCGGGTCGACGGGAACGCGGGTGAGCAGGGCGAAGAGGAGCGTCAGCAGCGCGAGGCCCGCGAGGAGCACGTTGCGTTCGCCGAACCGGGTGTTGAGCCGCGCCGAGACGCCCAGGGACACCACCCCGATGGACACCGCCGCCGGGAGCATCGCCAGCCCGGTGGCCGCCGCGCCGTAGCCCACCACCCGCTGGAGGTAGAGCGCGAACAGCACCTGGAACGAGAACAGCGCGGCGACCATCAGGATCTGGACCAGGTTGGCGCCCGAGACGCTGCGCGACCGGAAGATCCGCAGCGGCACCAGCGGCGTCGCCGCCGTTGCCTGGCGGACGGCGAACCCGGTGAGCAGGGCGGCGGCGAGGGCCCCGGAGGCAAGAGCCGTGGGCGATGTCGAGCCCTGTTCCGACACCTGCACAACGGCGTAGATCCCGGACATGAGCCCGCCCGTGACCAGGGCGGCGCCGACCACGTCGGCCCCTGCGGCGAGGCCGATCCCGCGCTCGGCCGGGAGCACGACGGCCGCGACCGCGAGCACGGCGATCCCGATGGGCAGGTTGATCAGGAAATTCGAGTGCCAGCCGAGGGTGTCGGTGAGGACGCCGCCCAGCACCTGGCCGATGGAGGCGCCGGCGGAGCCGGTGAAGGCGAACACGGCGATGGCGCCGGCCCGCTCCCGCGCCTCGGTGAACAGGGTCACCAGGATGCCCAGGCTGACCGCCGAGGCCATCGCGCTGCCGGCCCCTTGCAGGAAGCGCGCGGCGATGAGCATCGCCGGGGAGGCGGCGGCCCCGGCGAGGACGGAGGCGGCGGTGAACACGACGGTGCCGAGCAGGAACATCCGCTTGCGGCCGATCAGGTCGCCGATCCGCCCGGAGAGTAAGAGCAGGCTGCCGAAGGCGATCAGGTAGGCGTTGACGACCCAGCTGAGGCCGGCGGGGGAGAAGCCGAGGTCGTTCTGGATGGCGGGCATCGCGACGGTCACGATGCTGCCGTCGAGGATCGTCATCAGCGCAGCCGTGGCGATCACGCCGAGGGCGGTCCGGCGGGCCGCGGGCGAGAGGGGCCGCGCGGGGGCCGGGGGTGCGGACGGGATGGACGTGGCGGACATGAGGTCTCCCTGCTGATTGCGACAACAGCAAGACCTTAGCAGATAGTTTTGTTGTAGATGATTTCTCTTGGATCTACTTTTCCCGCTGTCGAGCGCGCCGCACCGGCTGCGGGCTCTCGACCGGTACCGCCAGGTGTCCGCTGACCAGTCGGTTCAACGCACTGAGGAGGACCGCGCGCTCATCAGGGGGGAGTGACCCCACCGCGTCGGCGTGCACGCGGTCGACGATCTCCTGGCTCCGCCCGGCGACCTCGGCTCCCTTCTCCGTGACCGCGATGATCCGGGCCCGTCGGTCGGTGCTGGAGGGGCGGCGCTCGGCCAGGCCCGCCTTCTCCAGGGCGTCCACCGTCACCACCATCGTGGTCTTGTCCATGTCGCCGATCTCGGCGAGCTGGATCTGCGTGCGCTCCTCCTCCAGCGCGTGGACGAGCACGCAGTGCATGCGTGCCGTCAGGCCGATCTCGGCGAGCGCCGCCGCCATCTTGGACCGGAGGACGTGGCCGGTGTGGTCCAGCAGGAAGGACAGGTCCGGCTCGGTGCGGTGCGGTGCCATTGCGGTCATGGCGCCAGCGTAGCAACCAGGACCGTCGCGGATTATCCGTCAGGCATCCATCTCCCGGCGTCCGCCCTCCGGGTCCGATGCGGCGGAACACACCGCGGAAAGGTGACAGGAGATGGCAGGTGCGGGCCGTAGAACGGTGGCGACGATCAACGGACGGACCATGGAAAGCAGGGGGAAGCACGTGATGCGGGACAGCCTCAAGGGCAGGGTCGCGCTGGTGGCAGGGGCCACCAGGGGAGCAGGCCGGGCGATCGCCGTCGAATTGGGACGCGCGGGCGCCACGGTCTACGCGACGGGGCGCACCACGCGCGAACGGCGGTCCGAGATGAACCGCCCCGAGACCATCGAGGAGACCGCGGAGCTGGTGACCGCGGCCGGGGGAGAGGGCATCGCGGTCGCGGTCGACCACCTGGTGCCGGGCGATGTGCGGGCCCTGGTCGAGCGGATCGACGCCGACCACGGCCGGCTCGACGTCCTGGTCAACGACATCTGGGGCGGCGACGTCTACCTCGAATTCCACCGGAAGCTGTGGGACTTCCCCATCGAGGACGGGCTGCGGATGCTGCGGCTGGGCATCGACACCCATGCGATCACCAGCAATGCCGCCCTGCATTTGCTCAACCGCACACCGGGCGGGCTGGTCGTGGAGATGACAGACGGCACCGCCGAGTTCAACGCCGACTACCGCGCCGACGCCGGCTTCTTCTACGACCTTGTCAAGGTGTCGGTGCAGCGCATGGCGCTGGCACAGGCCGAGGAGCTGCGCCCGCTGGGCGGCACCGCCGTGGCGCTCACCCCGGGCTGGCTGCGGTCGGAGGCGATGCTCGAACTCTTCGGGGTGACCGAGCAGAACTGGCGGGACGCCCTTTCGGCGGAGCC
Source organism: Nocardiopsis mangrovi (assembly GCF_042653925.1). Taxonomy (NCBI): domain Bacteria; kingdom Bacillati; phylum Actinomycetota; class Actinomycetes; order Streptosporangiales; family Nocardiopsidaceae; genus Nocardiopsis; species Nocardiopsis mangrovi. The sequence continues at coordinate 180,667 of NZ_JBHSFQ010000008.1, read as the reverse complement.
GCACTTCTGCATCTCGGAATCGCCCGCCTACGTCGGTCGGGCCGTCGCCGCCCTCGCCTCCGACACCGAGGTGGCGCGGTGGTCGGGGCGGACGCTGTCCAGCGGGCAGCTCGCCCAGGTGTACGGGTTCACCGACACCGACGGCTCCCGCCCCGACGCCTGGCGCTACATCCCCGAGGTGGAACGCGCGGGCAAGCCGGCCGACGCCACCGGCTACCGCTAGGAGGGTCCTGCCGCATCCGGCCACGCGGCCTCACTCGTCCAACAGCGCTCTGAGGCCGTACATCCGAAGTGGATCAGGTCGTAGCGGCGAGTTCGCCGAGGTGCCGGGCCGTGCCGGCGGGATCGACGATCTGGTGGAGGTGGGCGCCGGGCAGGTGCGCCACACGCCAGCCGCGTCCGCGTGCCTCGGCGGCGAGGCGGTCATAGGGAGGGCCGAACAGCACGTAGGAGCAGGGGTGGTCGTCCCAGCCATTGGGGACCGGGACGTGCTGCTCGTAGTAGGACAGCGGCAGGGTGGGCTGCTCCTCGACGACCATCCGCCGCATCGCCGGATCGGGGAGCAGGGCGGCGACGTCCGCCTCGTCCCACCAGTCGCTCCAGCGCGGCAGCCTGCCGTTGACGGCCATCGGCCGGAGGGACTCCAGCAGTTCGGGTGAGACGACAGGGGTCGGTCCGGTCCGGGCCGGCAGCGCGGCGTCGACGAAGATCGAGCCGGCGACCGGATGGTCGAGGCCCGAGCGGATCGCCGGGAGGAACACGCCCGCGTTGCTGTGTGCCACGAGCGTGACGGGGCTGCCGGCCGGGACCTGCCGGAGGCGGTCGCGGACGGCACTGACGACGCGGGGCCAGAAGGGCGCGGCGCCGGTGCCGATGTGCAGCAGGGACGGCACCCGTACCCGGTGTCCCGCCGACGTCAGCTGTTCGGCAACGGGGCGCCATGTCGAGGGACCTACCGACGGACTGTGCACGAGAACGAAGACCGGCCGCATGTGGCGATCCTGGCGTACATGCCATCGCGGACGCGATGGTCTCGGCTGACGGCAGAACGCGTGGACTTCGAAGGAGCTCACACACCGACGCTGTCCGGCCATTCGCGACCATTCGTCGATGGGCGGCCGATCCGCTGGCAGGTGCCGTCCCGCTGCCGGTGTCGAACAGGTCGCGCACCCGCCCCGGCGAGGGCACCGTGCGGCGCGGCGACCAGTCCACGGCGACCCTGCTCCTGCTCTACCTGCTCTCGCCGCCGGCGGCGTGGCGGCTGGTCGTGCTGCGGCCGGTCTACCGGGGTGCCGACCTGCCGCCGCGTCTGCGGATGGAGCACCCGCGACGGTGCCGAGGTGGCCTGGGCGTCCGCGCCGCCGGAGGCCACCCCGGAGAAGCGCGGCGCGGGCGCCTGAGCGGAGGTCGTCACACGGGAGTTCGGCCGGTCACGCCTGACCCGCCGAGGCGGCGCGCACCATCCGGAGCTGGCCGATCTCCGTGGCGTTCTTCATCAGCTCGGCGTTGGCCCAGGCCAGCGTGTGGGCGACGGTCATCTCCGGGTCGCCCTGCCATGGGAACGGCGCGGGGGCGTCGAGGTCGGCGTCGGTGATCCCGTCGAGCACCGAGAGCCACTCGTCGCGCAGGCCCCGCAGCCACTCGATGGCCGCCGGGCCGTCGCCCGGCCATGTGATCTCGGTGCGGTCGCGCGGCGTGCGCCCCTGGAGGTGGTCCAGGGCCACCGACCACCACCAGCCGATGTGCCAGGTGATCCAGCCGATCGTCGGCACCGGAACGGGGTCGGGCTCGGTCTCCTCGAAGTCGGGCGTCCACGTCCCGTCCTCGTTCCGCCGCACCGTCCAGTGGACGGGGGCGGGCTCCCACAGGGCGTCCGCCGGCTCCAGGCGGTCCAGGTGGTATTCGAACAGCGACCAGGTGAAGTCGAACTGCCAGCGCAATAGGTCACGGCGGGAAACAGGCATGGGCCACACCCTGGCAGATGGGCTCCGGGACCGGAAGCGGTTTTCGGCCGCCGCACCGCGCGTCCCGGGCCGGGTGTCGCGGCGGGGCCTACCGGCGCCGGTGGCGGGCGAGGGAGACCAGGAAGACGGTCGCGAACACCAGCAGGACCGGGCCCGCGGACACCAGGGCGATCCACCCGCCGGGGATGGACGTCCGCTCGTCGACCGCTCCGGTGAGCACCGCGACCAGGATGACGGCCATCTGCACCAGGATCGTCACCAGCGCCGCCGCCCGGGCACGCGTGGCCGCCGCCCTGATGGCACCGCCCCTCCGCTTCCGCGCCTCCGCCTTCGCCATCGCCGCCTCGGCCACGGGCAGCGGCCGCCAGTCCGGACCGCGCCGCCGCTCCCACATCCGGCGCAGGGCGGCCGCCTCCTCGCTCACCGACCCCCCGCGTCCGTAGCCGACGTGGGGCAGGGTGGTCGTACCGCCGCCGCGGTCGTACACCACGACGATCCCGCCGGGCCGCTCCCTGCCGCGCGTACCGGCGGCGGCCGCACGGGCCGGGCCGTTCTCGATCTCGATGGCCTGGACGTCCTGCCAGGCTGTCCGCCGGGCGCGGAGCCTGCGGACGACGACCGCGTCGGGGCCGGCGGTGGTCGAACTCCGCCAGAAGACCACCATCGTGAGGCCGGCCGGCGGCGCCACCAGCGCGGTCAGCGCGAGCGCGAGGGCCAGGGGCATGTCGGCGGTGAAGAGCGGTCCCAGTACCGCGACGGCGCCGCCCCCGAAGAAGACGGTGACGAACACGGACATCGCGACCGGCGCCCGGTATCTGCGGACCTCTCCGCCGTCGTCCGAACCGGCCATGCTCCACCCCTGCCCGCACCCGGGTCGGCCGTCCGGCGCCCCGGCTCGAAGCCGACCGACCGACTGACCGACCGACCGACCGGAACTCTACAGTTCGCCCCCGTTGGGGGCCACGGCGTGATTCCGGCTGTTCGCGGTGCCCGCGCCGCACGCGGTCGCGGGCCCTCTCAGGTGCACTCGTAGGCGGTGCCCGTGGCGTCGCGGCGCAGGAGCCCGTGGTCGACCAGCGCCCGGCGCAGGCTGACCCAGTCGTCCAGCCACTCCGCGCACAGCGCGTTGACCTTGGGCTCGGAGTAGGTCTCGCCCGCCGCGAACACCTCGGCGACGACCTCCAGCACGCGGGCGCGCACCGCCGGGTCGCCCGGGATCGCCGTGAGGCGGCCCCGCCGGAAGTAGGCGCCCGCGCCGTCCCCGGTCCTGCGGCCCGAGACGCGCACGTCCGCCGCGACGGCCCTGCGGAACGCGTCCTCGACGAGGACGTGGGCCCGCGCCCCCTCGTCGAAGGCGGCCAGTCCTCCCGCTGTCAGCTTGTGCAGGGCGGAGGCGGCGGCAGCGGGCCGCAGCCCCGCCGCGTCGGCGATCTCGCGGGGGGTCGCCGCTCCGAGGACGAGGGCGGCGAAGGCCGCCCGCCGGTCGGACTCGGCGAGCAGGCCGACGATGTCGCCGCAGGACGGCGGGCGTTCGTCGGGGACGGTCGGGGACATGGGGCCACCTTCGGTTCTCGGTCGGGGAGGCGGGGCCGCCTCCGGTCGGCATCGGAGGGCGGATCCGCCCTTGCACCGAGACCCATGGATAGCAGGAACCGGCGCGGAACATGTCGGATTTTCCGCCCGCCCGCCGCCGGAGGGGCGGCCCCGGCGGGTGCGCTAGGCTCCCCGCGTGCGAGAACGACGAGGAACCGAAGACGTCCACCCCCACCGCGGCGCCATCCGCGAGGTCCCGACCGGCCGCCATGCGACCAGGCTGGTCTACGCCCCCGACCGCGACGGCCGGGCCGACGCCGGCGAGGTCGTCTGGACCTGGGTCCCGTTCGAAGAGGACCCGGCACAGGGCAAGGACCGCCCGCTCCTGGTCGTGGGCGCCGCCCGCGGCATGCTGCACGCGCTGATGCTCTCCAGCCGCGAGCCCGATGATCGGGAGGAGCACGACTGGATCGAGCTGGGCTCGGGGCCGTGGGACTCCAGCGGGCGCAACTCCTACCTCGCGCTGGACCGCCTGTTCGAACTCGACGAGAACGACATCCGGCGCGAGGGCGCCGTGCTGGACCTCGAACGCTTCCAGGCCGTGGCCGCCATCCTGCGCGAGCGCTACGGCTGGACCTGATGCGAGGGGGGTCGCGCGCGCTGTCCGCGGCCCCCACACCCGTGCCGCGCCCCTGATGCCGTCACGGCCGCCGCCATCGCTCCGGAGCGCCCCGACGGGGCCGGCCGTGCCGCACGCGTGGACCGGAACCGGGACTCCGCCGCCGCGATCGCCGCCACCGCGACCGGCGCCGTCGTCGCCGCCGCGACGGCCGGCTGATCGGCTCAGCGCCGCGGAGTGTCGGCCTGCCCCTCGCCGTGGCCCAATATCCGCTGGAGGATGCCGGCGAGGAGGGCCAGTTCGTCGGGGTCGCAGCCGGCGAACGGGCTCGCGTCCAGGACCGCGCGGATGACGCGCTCGCGTGCGCGCCGGCCCTCGTCGGTGAGGACGACGACCCGTGAGCGCCGGTCTCCGGGCGCCACGTCGCGCGTGACGAAGCCGCGCTCGGTCAGCTGGTTGACGATGAAGCTGAGGTTGGGCGCGTTGCAGTACAGCCGGTCGGCCAGCACCTTCATGGAGGGCGCGGGCCGTTCGGGGTCGATCGCCCACAGTGCCTGAGCGGTCGAATGCGTGAGCCCGAGTCGGTCGAGCGCCCCGGTGATCCGGTCGCTGGTCAGCATGGCGACCTCGTGGCCGGCCCGCACCACCGTCTCAAGAGACTGGTCCGTCATGCCCGAAGACTAGCAGTTCGCTTCGAGGCTCGAATCTGTTACGGTGAAAAATAACTTCGAGGTTCGAACTATTCCTATGTCCCTCGAACGCACGCCATTCCCACCTGCCCGGATCCGGGCCCCGCCCCCACACCCGTCCGCAACGGCCGGCGCCTTCGCGTGCCGTGGCCGGCCGTGCCCACCGTCTTAGAAAGCGACATCCCATGAAGAGCTATCGCGGCATCACCGCACTCGTCACCGGCGCGTCGAAGGGGATCGGCGCGGCCTACGCCCACGAACTCGCACGCCGAGGGGCGCATCCGGTGCTCGTGGCACGCTCCGGCGACGCGCTGCGCCGGGTGGCCGACGACATCGCCCGGTCCCACCAGGCCGACGCCACGACCGTGGCGGCCGACCTCGCCGCGCCCGGCGGGGTGGAGGGGCTGGTCGCGGAGCTGGACCGCCGGGACCTCACGGTCGACCTCCTGGTCAACAACGCGGGTTCCGGCGCCGTCGGCCCGTTCCTGACCTCCTCGCTCCGGCGCCATGAGGACTCGGTCGACCTCAACGTCACCGCGCTGATGCGCCTGACCCATGTGCTCGGCGGCCGCATGGCGGCGCGTGGGCGCGGCGGGATCATCAACGTGGCGTCCACCGCCGCCTTCCAGCCGATGCCGTACCAGGCCAGCTACGCGGCGACGAAGGCGTTCGTGCTGTCGTTCACCGAGGCGCTCGCCGAGGAGCTGCGCGACACGGGCGTCCGGGTCATGGCGGCGCACCCCGGAGCCACCGCCACCGGGTTCTTCGACGGCACCACCGCCGAACTGAAGCCGTCGTTCGCCGACGCCCCGCAGGCCGTCGCCGCCGCGACCCTGAAGGCCTACGACCGGGGTGCCGTCAACGCCTACCCGGGGCGGGCGGTCACCAGGCCGATGACGTGGGCCGGACGGGTGCTGCCCCGCGTCGCCGCGGCCCGGCTCACCGGGCGCCTCAACCGGGTTCTGGAGCTCGACCGCGCCCGCGAGATCGACGGAGCGGAGCGGTAGCGGCGATGGCGGAGGGCCGGCACCCGCCTGTACTTCCCGGGGGCCGCCCGGCCCCGCCTCGCGGCACCGCCTCCCGGCGGGGTCCGTCCGCAGGCCGGGGCCCGCGCCGGGCCGCGGACGGAAAATCCCCGTGCGTGCCCGTTGCAACGCGTCTAGGCTGATCGATCGTGCGCGACATCATCCGGTTGCCAAAGGCCCACCTGCACGTCCACCTGGAGAGCACGGTGCGGTGGGAGACCCTGCGCGAGATCGCACGGGACAACGGTGTCGAGGTCCCCGCTCCGCCCGAGGGCGGCCGCGCGGCGGCGTTCGCGGGCTTCCGCGCGTTCGCCGACTACAACGCGCTGGTCCGCGCGTGCCTGCAACGGCCCGAGGACTTCACCCGCATCGCCCGCGAGTTCTGCGCCGACGAGGCGGCCCAGGGAACCCGCTACACCGAGGTGACGTTCACCGCCGCCTCCCACGGCGACCGGCTCGGCCGACCGGAAATGCCGCTGGAAGCGGTCCTGCTGGGCTTGGAGGAGGGGCGGGCCGCCCACGGGATCGAGTACCGGGTGCTGCTCGACCACTCGCGCCGCCGCTCGGTCGAGCGCGCCCGCCGCACCCTCGACCTGGCCGTGCGCTACGCCGGCGACGGGGTGGCCGCAATGGGGATGGCGGGGGAGGAGTCCTATCCCCTGGCGCCCTTCACGGCGGTGGTGGACGAGGCCGCCGAGCGCGGCGTGCGCCTGGTGCACCACGCGGGCGAGGCGTGCGGTCCCGACAGCATCCGCGAGGCCATCGGGCCCGGGCGCACCGAGCGGCTGGGGCACGGCATCCGCGTGCTGGACGACCCGGACCTGGTCGCGGAGGTGCGTGAACGGGGCATCCCCCTGGAGGTGTGCCCGTCGTCCAACGTCGCCCTGGGGTTCGCCGACTCCCTCGAAGCCCACCCGCTGCCGCGGCTGCGCGCGGCCGGGCTCGCCGTCACGGTGAACACCGACGTCCCGGCCATCGTGGCCACCACGCTCACGCGCGAGTACGCGCTGCTGCGCGAGGTCTTCGGCTACGACGACGCCGTCCTCGCCGATCTCGCGCGCGCCGGAGCCGACGCCTCCTTCGCCCCCGAGCCCATCCGCGAGCGCCTGCGCCGCGGCATCGACGCCTGGCTGGCCGAGCCCGCCGCGGGCTGAGCGCGCGGCGGGTTCAGCCCGCGGCGTCGTAGCGCTCCTGCGCCGCGGTGATGTCGGGGGAGCGCGCCGCGATCCAGCCGACCAGCCCCCGCATGTGCGCGGCGAGTTCCCCGCCGACCCGGACGCCGCTCGGCGCGCGGGGGCACCGGCGTGCCGACCTTTCTGTTCGGCGGGACATACCGGGCGTCCGGCGCCCAGCCGACCGCCTTCCTGACGGAACTCCTGCACCGCACACTGCGGCAGGCGGGGGACGACGGCGGGCGGGCCGGAGCACTCCCGATCACCTAGCGACGGCGGATCGGGGCATCGCGACGGCCCGACCCCTCCGGCATGGTGACGCGGCTGCGGGTGCGGACGGCCGCTTACGCGCGGCACCCGCCGGGTAACCTCCCGGCGATCACCCCGCGCGGCGGCCGGGCCCTTCCCTTGCGGTGCCGCCCGTCGCGGCGGGCGGCACCGATCCTCCGGGAGGACATGTGCTCGACCTCGATGCGCTCCGCGCCGACACCCCCGGCTGCCGCGACCAGGTCTTCCTGGACAGCGCCGGCTCCTCGCTGCCGCCCGGCCCCGTCCTGGAGGAGGTCATCGGCCACCTGCGCCGCGAGGCACGCGTCGGCGGCTACCGGGCGGCAGGGGAGCGCGCGGACGACATCGAGGGGGGCCACGCGGTCCTCGCCGACCTGCTCGGCTGCGCCCCCGACGAGGTCGCCTTCACCGACAGCGCCACCCGGTCCTGGCTGTCCCTGCTCGACTCCGTCCCCCTGGCGCCCGGCGACCGGGTGCTCATCAGCGAGGTCGAATACGGCGCCAATGCCGTGGCGCTGCTGCGGCTGGCCGAACGCAACGGCACCACCGTCGAGACGGTGCCGTCCGACGGCGACGGCGCGCTGTCGGTGCCGGCCCTGCGGGCGATGCTCGATGAGCGTGTCGCGCTCGTCTCCCTGGTGCACGTGCCGACCAACAGCGGCCTGGTCAACCCCGTGCGCGAGGCCGCCGAGGCCGCGCACGACGCCGGCGCGCTGGTGCTGCTCGACGCCTGCCAGTCGGTCGGCCAGCTCCCCGTGCGCATGGAGGAACTGGGCGTGGACATGCTCTCGGGGACCGGCCGCAAGTGGCTGCGCGGGCCGCGGGGGACCGGCTTCCTGGCCGTGCGCCGCGCCTCGGCCCACCGGTTGTGGCCCCGGCTCATCGACCACTCCGGGGCGGAGTGGGAGAGCGCCGGGACCTACCGGCTGCGCGGCGATGCCCGCGCCTACCAGCTGTGGGAGTTCGGGGCGGCCGAGCGCCTGGGGCTGATCGCCGCCGCCCGCTACGCCCTGGACCTGGGGATCGCGGAAATCGCGGCGGCGGTGGCCGACCGCGCCGCGCGGCTGCGCTCGGGGCTGGCCGAGATCCCGGGGGTGGCCGTGCGCGACATCGGCCGCGAGCACGGCGGCATCGTCACATTCACCCGCGCCGGGGTGCCGGCTCCCGACGCGGCCGCGGCACTGCGCGAGCGCGGGATCGCCGTGACGGTCAGCTCGGCGGCCACCACCCGGATCGACATGGCGCGGCGCGGGCTGGAGACGGTGGTGCGGGCCTCGCCGCACTACTTCGTGTCGCACACCGACATCGACACCGCGATCGGGGCGGTCGCGGCGCTGAAGCCCTGAGCCGTCCGGGGCGGCGCCTTGGGGCAGGTCAGCCGGTGGCGGAGTCGCCGCCGCGGAGGGTGCCGATTTCGGCGCGGAGCCGGGCGACGTCGGCTTCCAGCTCGCCGACCAGGCGGTACAGGGCCTGGATCGACACCAGGGCGACCCCGCTGGCGTCGACCACCGGAATGGCGGTGTCGCCCTGCCCGAACCCGAAGGCGGCGTGGAAATCCTGGGCCATGGGGCCCAGGTGGCGCACGTGATCGGGTTCGGAGTCGTAGCGCCAGGTGGAGATCGGCAGCGCGGCGACCTTGTCCAGGACCTCGAAGCCGTTCACCGCTTCGTGCCGGCGGGGGGAAGGGGGAGCCGCCCCGTCGCCGGGGCGGCTCGTGTGACGGCGGAGCACGGTCAGCGGCTCCAGTCGACCGGGGTGACGTCGCTCTTGGCGGCGCGGTCGCTCGTGATGCCCAGGAGTCCGGTGACGGTCTCCAGGACCGGGGCGAGGTTGGCCGACGCGGCGTGCGACGGGCCCGCCAGCGCGGCGGTGCCCGCGACGGCGGCGGCGACGCCGGAGATCAGGATGGCGACGCGTTCACGGATACGCATGATTCCCCCTCGGGTAAGCACTCTATGACTTTGAGTAGTCGAGAGGCTACCTTACGTGACGCGCGGTCGTGTCCGTTCCCACGCGGCGCGGGCACGGGGCTTCGCGCGGACACCGCGGCCGTCCACCGGCGCGCTACACCGCCGTGAGCACCAGCGGGCCGTCCTCGGTGATCGCCACCGTGTGCTCGGCGTGGGCGGCGCGGCTGCCGTCGGCGGTGTAGACCGTCCAGCCGTCCCGGTCCAGGCGGTAGCCGTCGCCCCCGCGGGTGAGCATGGGCTCCAGGGCCAGGACCAGGCCCGCGCGCAGGGGGATCCCGCGTCCGGCCGGGCTCTCGTTGGGGACGTGCGGGGCCTCGTGCATCATCCGCCCGATCCCGTGGCCGCCGTGGTCGGCGGTCATGCCGTACCCCTCGCGGCGGGCCACCCCGGCGATCGCGTGGCCGATGTCGCCGAGGCGCGCCCCGACCCGTGCCGCGGCGATGCCGGCGTCCAGTGCCCGGCGGGTCGCGTCGATCAGCGCCTCGTCGTCGGGGTCGGGGGTGCCCACGGTGAAGGTGACCGCCGCGTCGGCGCACCAGCCGTGCAGTCGGGCCCCGCAGTCGATGCTCACCACGTCGCCGTCGGCCAGGCGCCGGTCGGTGGGGATTCCGTGCACGACGGCGTCGTTGACGCTGGCGCAGACGGTGCCGGGGAAGGGCGGCAGTCCGGGGCCGCTGCGGTGGCCGAGGAACAGCGGGTCCGCGCCGGCGTCGGTGACCACCTTGGTCGCGATGTCGTCCAGGTCGCGCACGCGCGCCCCGGGTGCGGCGTGCGCCCGCACCTCGTCCAGGGCGCGCGCGACGATACGCCCGGCCGCGCGGATCTTCACGATCTCGGCGGGGGACTTCAACTCGACCATGCCGGCCTCCACGCGGGGGGATCCAATAACTATGCCGGTATGAGTACCACGGTCACGGTACGGGTTCCGCTGATTCCCCGGGAACGCGCCCGCGGCGAGCGCTCGGGCCGCCTCATGCGCGGGGCGCGCGGCCCGTGCGGCATGACCGTCGACACCGCCCGGGTGGCCCGTGCAGGTCCCGGCGGCCACGGCGGCCCGTGCGCGCCGAACCGCGGTGCGGCGGCTCTCCGCCTCTTCCAGGTCCGGCGACCCGGCCAGGTCGAGCGTTTCGGCGCGGCACGGGGCGGCCGGATCGCGCGAGACGGGCCGGATGCGACCGTCGATCCCCAAGGCGATCAGGCCGCCCCGGCCCCGGACGCGCGGCGCGAGCGCCGCCGCTGCGGTGGCCGGTCAGGACCGCCAAGCGGGGTCGAAGTCGGGGTGGTGGGCGTATGCGGAGGCGAAGCGGAGTACAACGGTGCGGTACACCTCCGGATCGCCGGACGCGAAGGCGTCGAGGACCGCCCGCTTGGCCGCGGCCTCGGCCAGCGCGCGGGCCGGGTGGTGGCGGGCGATGTGGGCGGCGTCCTCCGGGGCGATCGGCTCCTCGCCGCCTCCGGTCCGGGTCCGGTGGCCGTCGCGCACGACCCATGGGCCGCGTACCCACCGCGACCCGGCGATCGCCTGCTCCCCGCCATCGGGCGCGACGGTCACCACCTCGGGCTCGATGTAGTCCCACACCTGCCACCGCTCACCGGTGGCGGCCCGGGCCACGCGCTCGTCCTCGTCCAGGCGCGCCGACAGGAACTCCTCGGCCGTCACGCCGACAGCACCGCCCGGGCCCGGGCGTACTTCGTGCGCAGGCGGGCCGCCTTCTCCCGTGGGAGGAGCGCCAGCCGGGACTCGTCGGAATTGTGGGCGTTGTCCGCCAGCTTGACCAGCCGGCCCAGGGGGTCGGCGGCGGCGCGCCGGACGGCTTCGTCGTAGGGCTCGCCGGGGCGCTTGGTCACCGCCGCCACCGCGGACACCACGTCCTCGGGGATCCCCCACAGGCGCAGGTCGTCGACCGTGACGCCGGTGTCCTCCACGATGTCGTGCAGGACACCGGCCATCTGCGCGTGCTCGCCGTGCCCGGCCAACAGGTCGCGCACTGCCGTCACGTGCTCGATATAGGGCCGCCCCGCCTGGTCGACCTGCCCCGTGTGGGCGAGTGCGGCGAGCCGGGTCGCGCCGTGCAGATCCATGACCGCTCCGTCCCCGTCGTCCTGCTCATGTCGTGCGGCGGCGCGTCATCGGCTCCCGCCCGCGGTGGTCACCGGTGGTGTTCCGGGGTCGCGGCGTCGGCGGTGAGGGCGGCGACCAGCCGCCCGATGCGGGCGCGTGCGGCGGGCTCCGCGGTGTCGGAGAGCACGAGGTGGTGCACCGCCCCGACCAGGGCGAGCGCCAGGGACCCGGGGTCGGCGGCCGCGCGGACGCGGCCCAGGCGCTGCTCGGCTTCGAGATAGGCGGCGGCCGCGCTCTCGACCGCCTCAAGGCCGGCCGTCCTGTCGCCGAGGACCGCGCGCACGCGCCCGGTCAGCCCGGGGCGGGCGGCCATCAGCCGGGCCAGTGCGGCCAGGGTGGCCGGCGGTGTCGAGGTGAGGGCCCCGGTCAGGTTCGCGGCGACCGTCCGCGTGCCCGCGCGCCCGGGCAGGGCCGCCGCCGCGGCGGAGATCTGGAACGCGCGGTCGACCGCGTAGGCGGCCAGGAAGTCGTCCATATCAGCGAAGTGGGCGTAGAGCAGCCCGGTGGCGACGCCCGCCTCGCGCGTGAGGGCCCGGCCGGTGAGACCGCCGGGTCCATCGCGGACGATCACCCGCTCGGTGGCCGAGAACAGCTGCTGCCTGAGCTCGGGGATGGCGACTCCGCGTGGCATGTCAGGCAGTCTAGGCGCCTGGTGGGCGGCGGGCGCGGCCGGGACCAGGGGCACGCGGTCCGGTTTGCCAAAGAATGAGCAACTGCTCATACTCTATGAGCGTTTGCTCATTCCAGGTTTCCGGTTCGGTTCGGGGGTTGCGGTGACAGGTATCGACAACGGTGCGCGGCGCGGTGGCGGCGGGAGTGCCGGCCGGAAGCGGGCGGTGATCGTCGGCGCCGGTATCGCCGGCCTGGCGGCGGCGCTGCGGCTGCACCGCGCCGGATGGGAGCCGATCGTGGTCGAGCGCGCCCCCGCGCGGCGCAGCAGCGGCTACATGGTGAACCTGGTCGGATGGGGGTACGACGCCGCCGAGGGCCTCGGCATCCTCCCCGCGCTGACAGGCCGCGACCTCGGCGTGTTCACCACGGTCATGGTCCGGGCCGACGGACGGCCGAAGTTCACCGTCCCGCCCGAGATCGCCGAGGCCGCGGTGGGCAAGCGGGCGCTCACCGTCTTCCGCGGCGACCTCGAATCCGCGCTCTACGAGGCCGTGCGCGACACCGTCGAGATCCGGTTCGGCACCACCGTCGCCGACGTCGAGCAGAGCACGGCCGAGGTCCGCGTCGGCCTCAGCGACGGCACCACCGAGCGCGCCGCCCTCCTCATCGGCGCCGACGGCCTGCACTCCGGCGTCCGCGCGGCCGTGTTCGGCCCCGAGACCGGGTTCCGCGTCGACCTCCAGCACGTCGTGGGCGCGTTCCCGCTCGGCGGGGTCCCCGAGGGGGTGGCGGAGGGGTCCGGCACCACGTTCATCGGACCCGGGCGCACCGCGGCGATCATCAGCCTGGGACCGGACCGGTCCTCGGCGTTCTTCACCTACCGCACCGGCGACGCGGGGGCCGAGCTGGAACGGGGGCCCGGCCGCGCCCTCGCGGCGGCGTTCGGCGACCTCGGCGGAGGCGTCCCCCATGCGCTGCGCCGCCTGGCCGCCGATCCGGCCGCGGCGTACTTCGACTCCGTCAGCCAGATCGCCATGGACCGGTGGAGCGACGGCCGGGTCGTGCTGCTGGGCGACGCGGCCTGGTGCGTCACACTGTTCGCCGGGTACGGCGCCGCCCTCGCGCTCAGCGGAGCCGACCGGCTCGGCGCCGCCCTGGAACGGCACGGCTCCGACGTCCCCGCTGCGCTGGCCGGGTGGGAGGAGGGGCTGCGCCCCGAGGTCCGCAAGCGGCAGGCGCTCGCCCGCACGGGGATGCACCGCTTCGCCCCGCCCAGCCGCGCCCACGTGTTCATGAGCGAGATGACGATCCGGGCCATCCTGGTCCCGGGCGTCCGCGGACTCGTCCAGCGCGGCATCCGGCGCGCGAACCGCTAGCCCCGGGCGGCGCGCCCTCCAAGCCGGCGCCGGCCTGGCGGTCTCCCTTGCCTTGACCTGGGCGTCAAGGTCTAACGTCGGTCCCATGCGCATCGGCGAACTGGCGGAACGGGCGGGTGTCAGCACCCGGACCCTGCGGTACTACGAGTCCCGCGGACTCCTGCCCGGCCGCCGCGCGGTCAACGGCTACCGCGTCTACGGCGACGACGACCTCCGGCTCGTGGAGCAGATCCGCACGCTCCAGGACTTCGGGTTCGGCCTGGAGGAGACCCGGCCCTTCGTGGAGTGCCTGCGGGCGGGGCACCCGGCCGGGGACTCCTGTCCGGACTCGCTGGACGTCTACCGCGGCAAGCTCGTCGAACTCGACGCGCTGATCGACCGGCTGCGGGCGGTGCGCGCGCAGGTGGAGGCCCAGCTGCTGCGCGCCGCAACGGACGTGCCGGGCGCACCCGAACCACGATGCAACCTGGGAGGACCACGATGATCACAACGGCCGGCGTGGGCGAGGTCACCGACGCCACGTTCACCGACGAGGTGCTCGCCGCGGAGGTTCCGGTGCTGGTGGTGTTCACGGCCGACTGGTGCCCCTCGTGCCGCCGGCTCGCGCCGGTGCTGGGCGCCGTCGCCGAGGAGCTGGGCGGCCGGCTCGCGATCGTGCAGATCGACGCCGACGCCAACCCCCGGACCCCGGTCGACTACGGCGTGCTGGCGCTGCCCACCCTGGTGCTCTTCCGCGACGGGCGGCCGGTGGCGTCCCTGGTCGGCGCCCGCTCCCGGCGGCGGCTGCTCCAGGAGCTGGCCGACGCGGTCTGAAGGAGCGTTCCACCACCGCACATCGGGCCCGGCGGCCGCTGCCGCCGGGCCCCGCGCTATCGGTAGGAGTCGATGAGCCGGGCGAGGTGGCGCCCCGCGACGTAGAGGGGTTCCTCGTCCTTCGCCACCTGGGCGGCGAGTTCGGCGCCCTCGAGTGTGCTGATCACGGTCGAGGCGAGGTCGCGGGCGTCGCCGTCGGCGATGCCCGCGCCGCGGAGCTTGTCGGCGACCACCGCGCGCCAGCGCCCGAACGCCTCGGCGACGGCCCGCTGGATATCGGGGGTGCGGTCGACGGCGCCCAGGGCGGTGGCGGTGACGGGGCAGCCGTCGAGCCAGCCGGAGTCGCGCAGCCCCGCGGCGAGTTCGCGGGTGCAGGCCACGACCGCGCGCGCGGGGTCGGGGTCGGCGGCCAGCGATGACCGCAGGAGGTCGGCGAACTCCTGCTCGCCGTGGCGGATCGCGGCCGTGGCCAGCTCCTCCTTGCCGCCGGGGAAGAAGTGGTAGATCGAGCCGAGGGTGGCATCGGCCGCGCGGGAGATCTGCTTGATCCCGGTCGCGTCATAGCCCTGCCGCTGCATGAGGCGCGAGGTCGCCCGGACGATCCGCTCGCGGGTGCCGAGGGCTGCGCCGCCCGCCGCCGGGGCCCGCTGTTCAGTACCGGTGGTCACCCCCGCAGCCTACCGGATAGAGCGTTCGTTCTAGAAGCGTGCTAGGTTCCCCTCTGAATAGATCGTTCGTTCTAGAAGGGGTCAGTCATGACTCAGCAGGCAGTGACCGTCATCGGCCTGGGACCCATGGGCCGGGCCATGGCGAACGCGTTCCTGGACCGCGGGCACCGCGTCACGGTGTGGAACAGGACCCCGTCGCGGGCCGACGAAGCCGTCGCCCGCGGAGCCGTCCGCGCCGCCACCGCCGCCGAGGCGCTGAGGGCCGGCGAGCCGGTCGTCCTCAGCCTCACCGACTACGCCGCGATGTACGACGTCCTCGGGCCGGCCGCGGACGCCCTGGCCGGCCGCGTCCTCGTCAACCTCAGCTCCGACACCCCGGGCGAAGCCCGCAAGGCGGCGGAGTGGGCGCGGCGCCACGGCGCCCGCCAGCTGACCGGCGGAGTCCAGGCGTCTCCCTCGGGCATCGGCGTACCGGGGTCGGCGACCTTCTACAGCGGTCCGCGGGAGGTCTTCGACGCCCACCGGGACACCCTCGAAGTCCTCACGGCGGCCGACTACCTGGGCGCCGACCCCGGCCTGGCGGCGCTGTACTACCAGTTGCAGATGGACACCTTCTGGACGTCCATGCTCAGCCATCTGCACAGCCTGGCCGTCGCCCGCGCCAATGGGATCCCGGCGCGGGAGCTCCTGCCGCACCTCTCGGCCACGGCGGCCTCGGTCCCCGGCTTTCTGGAGTTCTACGCCCCGAGGATCGACGCGGGCGACCACGCCGGCGACGTCGACCGGCTGGCCATGGGAACGGCGAGCGTCGACCACGTCGTGCACACCGCGCGCGACGCGGGCGTGGACGCGGCGCTGCCCGAGGCCGTCCTGGCGGTCTTCCGCCGCGGCATGGAACAAGGGAGGGCCGGCGACAGCTTCACCAGCCTGATCGAGGTGTTCGCCCGCGACGCCCGGGACGCCGCCTGAGCCGGGCGGGCCGGCGGCCGGAGCGGGTGGAGGCGGGCTGATCGCCGGGGACGCCCGACGGCCTTCGGCCCGCCCCTTCCCGGCCGGGGCCGCGAGCGCGTCGGCGACGGCCCGACGCCATCGGGCCCCTCGCCGGCCGCCGCCCCCGCTCACCATCGCACCGGGATGCGGGTGGGCTTGCGGTTCATGAGGTCGTCGCGCCACGCGAGCCGCGTGCGCGCGACCGCCAGGCGCATCCGGGGGAACCGCTCGGCGAGCTCCGCGATGGCGACCCTCAGCATCAGCCTGCCCAGCGCGCTGCCGGGGCAGCTGCCCGCGCCGTGGCCGAACGCCAGATGGCCCTTGGTGTCGCGGCGCGGGTCGAAGCGGTCGGGGCGGGGGAAGGCCGCCGGGTCGCGGTTGGCCATGTCGGCGCTGATCAGCACGAGGTCGCCGGCGCGTATCGTGAGGCCGCCCAGCTCCATGTCCTGCCCGGCGACGCGCTGGAGCGCACCGTGCAGGAACAGGGAGTGGCGCAGCGCCTCTTCGCTCACCGCGGGGATCGCGCCGGGATCCCGCCGGAAGCCCTCCAGCGTCCCGGGCCGGTCGAGCACGGTCACGAAGGTGTTGGCCAGCACGCTGGTGGCGCTGACGTGGCTGGATTCGAAGAACCAGGCGAGCGCGTCGGCGAGCCGCGTCGCATCGACACGGTCCGCCTGAGGGCGTGCCGCGTTGCCGTCGCGATAGCCGCGGGCGACACCGTCGGGCAGGTCCGGGCGCTCCAGCAGGGCGCTGAAGTAGTCGCGCAGCCGCTGCCAGTCGGCCAGGTAGTCGCCGACGTCGCGCCGGTGGATCGACATCACGCCTTCGGACAGCTCCGCGAGGCGCTCCCCTTCGGCGAGCGGCATCCCGATCAGGCGGCAGCTCACGGCGATCGGGAACCTCCGCGCGTAGCGGGAGTACAGGTCCGCGGGCGGCGGGGACGCGGCGACCTCGTCGAGCATGGACCGCGCGGCCGCGCGCGCCCAGGGTTCGAGCTCGGCCAGCCGCGGAGGCGCGATGGCGCGCACGAACTCCTTGCGCAACCCGGCGCGGGCGATGGCCTCCATCGAGGAGACCGTGTCCGCGGCCATTCCGAACGTCTCCGCGGCTCCCTGGGGATCGGCTCCGCGCGCCGGGGCCAGGCGCCCGTCCTCCAGCGCCCGGACGGCCATCGTGTGGCCCGTGATGAGCCACGCCTCGGCCGAAGCGGTGCGCACGCGGGCGATGGGACGCGTCTGCTGCAGCCGGCGGCACTCCGGACTCACGACGTCGCCGCGGGCCGAGAACGGGAAGTAGGGCAAGGTCTCGTCCATGGGAGTCCTCCCTCCTGCGCTGGGGGCACACCAGGTCCTCGCCGGTCGGCGCGGTGCGGAAACCCGATGGTCGGCATGTCCGCGCACGTCGTCGCGCGTTGTGGGACAAGGGCGGGCGGATGGGGTGCGGCGGGCGGGGATCGGCCCTGTCCGCTACCGGCCGTAGGGGCGAGCCGCATCGGGACAGTTGAGGGCGGCGGGGCGGCGGGGGCCGCCGGCCGTACCCCACGTGGGGCCCGCGTCAGGGGGCGCATGTCGGTGTTCGGCTCTAGCCTCACAGCGTGACGCTACTGATATGCGCGGATGAGACGACATCGGGCGGCCGCGAAGCGGTGCCGGCGCTCGACATGGCGGGCGAGCCGGTGGCGGCGGAGGGCACCGTGCGGCTGTGGCACCCGGTGGGCCGCCCCGTCGAAGAGGTGACGGCCTGGCGGGAGCGACTGGAGCGGGAACGCGTCACCCAGCCCTTCAAGCAGGCCACCGCGAGGTCTACCTGCTCACCGACGCGGAACGGCGTACCGCCACCTACTCCGACCGCTTCGCCGGGCACATCCTGCGCCAGTACGCGTTCCGCTCACTGGCGGCCGAACGCGGCTGGCACGACGCGGACCTCCGCATCTGCCACCACGACCACTACTATCCGCCCGCCGTTCGCGAACTGCCCGAGTGGCGGATACGCGCCGAGTACTGGGTCCGGGGTGAGGGCGCCACCGAGGACGCCCCGACCGCGGATTCGGGTGCCTACGAGCTGCTGGCCGCCGACCAGGTGCGCTTCTATCCGATCGACGCCCCGCAGAACCTGTCCGGCACCTCGGACGACCGCGGATTCTCCATGCACGGTCCGGTGAGGGCGGAGCCGCTGCCGCTGGAGGACATAGCGCCCCGGGTGCTCAGCGAGGTCCTGCGGGATGTGGACCTGTTCGTCGGCGTCACCAGCGTCGGAAACGACCCCGAGTGGCGGGACGGCGGCCCCGAGGGGCGCTACCGGCGATACTGGTCCTCCTACAGCACCGGATCGCTGAGCGAGACCGCCCGGACGCGGCGCGACCTGCTGGCACGCCTGCTGCCGCGGCTGGCCGTCGGCGACCGCTGCCGCGTGGAGGACCGCTTCCTGCACGTCACGGGGGAGCTGCACACCTACAAGATCCACCTGGGCTCCGGAAACGTCCTGATGGACCAGGGCGACCGGTACCTGTGCATCGTCCCGGGCGGCGCGACCGCCGGTGCCCCCGGCACCTATCTGCCGTTCGAGGGCGACCGGATGCTGTCGGTCATCCTCAGCAAGGCGCTGCTGCTCGCCGACGACACGAAGATCACCGACCCCGCGATCCGCAGCCAGCTCTAGCACGGGGAACGGCCATCGCGCCGGCGGCCGGCCCGCGGGCCGGCCGCCGGCGATCTCGGCGCATGCCGTGGAGCGTATGCTGTACGGTTCACTGTACGATCGACAATATCGCGGATCCAGGAGGACAGGACGATGGCCGATGTGCACGGCACCGCCGAGGCGTGGTCGACCGGGTATACGCCCACGGAGGAGGAGCGGGAGAGCCTTGCGGAGTGGTTCACCCGCTACGACGGGCTGGCCGCGCGGGGTGACGCCGAGGCGATGGCCGACATGGCGGTCTTTCCGCTGAACGCGGTCACCGATGACGGGGCCGGAACGGGGTCCGCGGCCCAGTCGGACCGGGCCGAGTTCATCCGCTCCACCCGGGAGTCGCTGGGCCGGGTGGAGGGGGAGGTGTCCTTCGACTCGACCCGGACCCCGTTCTTCCTGAGCGGGGCGCTGGCGGTCGTGTTCACCGGCTCCACCATGACCGTGGGCGGCGAATCCACGCGGCTGCACTACGCGGACGTGCTGATCCGCAGCGGGGGCGAGTGGCGGTTCCAGACCATGGTCCAAGGCGGCTGGGGCGCTTCCGCGGACGGCTGACCGGCCGGTCGCATCCGCACCGTGCCGCGGCGTCCACGGGCGCGCTCACCGGAGTGTGCGCCCGTGGACGGGCCGCGGACGGCGGCGGGGCTCACCCGTCGGCTCAGCCGGGGGTCCGGCCGCGCAGCAGGACGATCACGGTGACGGCCGCCGCGGCGGCGACCGCACCGAGGGCGGCGCCGACGGTGTGCAGGGCGGTGGTGAAGCCGGGACCGTCGAGCCGGCCGCCGCTGAGGACGGCCAGTGCCGTGCCGACCACCGCCAACGCCACGGTCTCCGTCGCCAGGCGCGCGGTGTTGAACAGGCCGGCGGCGGTACCGGCCTGCTCGGTGCGCACACTGGAGACGGCCAGGCCGTCGATGACCCCCGTGGTCAGCCCGACGCCCGTTCCGATGAGCAGCAGAGGCGCGGCGAGCTGCCCCGGGGTGCTGTCGGCGCCGGCCGTGACGAGCAGGGCCGCCCCCGCCCCGCTGAAGACGAGCGCCCCCGCGACGAGGGCGCCGCGCGAGCGGCGGGCGACCACCGCACCCACCGGCGGCAGCACGACCGAGGGCACGGTGAGCATGAGCAGCCAGGCCCCCGCCTCGCCGGCGCCCAGCCCGACGACGGCGATCAGGTACGACGGCAGGTAGACCAGCAGCGGAACCATGACCACCATCAGCACCCCCGCTGCCAGGGAGAACGCGACGAACGGCCGGTTCGCCACGAGACCGAGGTCGAACATCGGGTCGGCGCAGCGCCGCTCGGCGGCCACGAACCCGGCGCTCAGCCCGAGCACGGCCACGAGGCCGGCGACGACCACCGGGTCGGTGAAGCCGAGCGACGGCGCCTCGACGAGCACGAAGATGAGCAGCATCAGCGCGGCGGTGAACAGTGCCCCGCCCGCCCAGTCCACGCGCCGCCCCGCCGCCCCGGGCAGGGGCGGGAGCAGGGGGCACAGCAGCAGGACGAGAGCGGACAGGGTGGCGGGCACCGCGAAGACGGCCCGCCAGTCCGCCGCGGCCACGAGCGCGCCGGAGACGGTCGGGCCGAACGCGAGACCGGCGCCGAGCACCGTTCCCAGCAGCCCGAACGCGCGGGCGCGCGCCGGGCCGTCGAACGTCGCGGCCAGGATCGACGACCCCGCCGCCGTGGTGGCGGCCGCCCCGACGCCGGCGACCGCCCGCGCGGCGATGAGCAGGGCGATGTCGCCGGCCAGCGCGCACGCCAAGCTGCCGGCGCAGAACAGCGCCACCCCGGCGGCGAACATGCGCCGCCGCCCGACGAGGTCGGCGAGCGAGCCGCCGAAGGTCAGGAACCCGGCGAAGCAGGCGTTGTAGCCGTTGACGACCCACTGGGCCGCCGCGAGGTCGGCGCCGAGGCCGCCTTGGAGGCCGGGCAGCGCGACGGCGGCTCCGGTGATCGTCAGTGGGACGGTCACCAGGGCCAGCAGAACGGTGCTGAGGGTGAGTGCGTTCCGGTTCACCGCGGGCCCCCTGCGGCGGGGGAGTGGGTGCGGCCGGGAACGGCGGAAGCGGTCGAGAGGCGGTGGCGGCCGGTGTGCCGGCGGCCACGGGTCGGACAGGGATGCACAGAGGACTCCGTGGATCGAGCGCGGAGCCGGGCAGCCCGAGGGGCCGCACCGGCGGTGGACGCTGATGCGGCGGAGCGTGGAAAGGAGAGGTCACGCCGCCGCTAGGGGCGGCACACTCTGTTCGACTCTGGCACGGGCGTGAACCTACCCGAAGCCGGGGCGGCGCGCATCCGGTTTTCGGGTGGGGAGGCGGCGGGCCGGACCGGGGGGCGGGGTCCGGCCCGTTGCGGACGGGCCCCGGTCAGAACGCGTGCAGCCCGCGCAGCGCGATGTCCCGCCCGCACCGCATGGCCTCGAAGAGCCGGTCTCGGGACTCGTCTCGCTCCATGCTCGCCAGGGCGGCCCCCTGGATCGCGCCCACCATGGCGCCGACCGCGGCTCCGGCGCTGATCGGGTCGAGCTTGTCGGGGAAGGCGTCGGCCAGCGCCCCGGCGATCCGCCGCTGGAGGTCGGACGACAGGTGCAGGGCCTTGGCCTGGAGGGCGGGCACGGTCATGAGCAGTTCGGTGTAGGTCTCCATCAACGCTTTGTCGCGGCTGCCGACGCCTTGGTCCAGATAGTCGTCCATCATCGCGTCGTAGACCCGCTCCAGCAGGTCGGTCATGCCGTCGTCGGGGTGCCGGTCGGCGATCACCGCCAGAACGACGTCGTTATATCTGCGGTAGTCCTCGAAGAGGACGTCCTCCTTGCTGGGGAAGTGGTTGAAGAACGTCTTCGTGGCCACGTCCGCGGCCGAGGCGATCTGGGCGACGGTCGTCTGCTCGTAGCCCTGCTCGGCGAACATCCGGATCGCCGTCTCGGCGATCAGCCGCCGGGTCTGTCGTTTCTTGCGCTCGCGCCGTGACTCATCCATACGCGAATTTTACACCCAAGCTAACGTTGCTCCCATTGCATGCTTACACTCGATGTAGTTTCATGTGATCGCGGTCGAGCCGGCCCCGGGTCCCCGGCTCGCGCCGCACCCCAGACCCCAGGACACGGGCGGCCACCGCTGGGCGGCCGCCCGGCTAGGACGGCGACACGATGACGACCACCGAACCCCTGACCTTCCCCCTGCACAGCCCCGGCCCCTTCAGCCTCCCCGATGCGATCACGGCGCTGCGCGGGGAGCGCACGATCGCGCCCGTGCGCTACCCCGATGGCCGGCCCGGGTGGGTGATCACCCGGCGGAGCACGATCCGCTCCGTTCTCGCCGACCCGCGGTTCAGCGCCCGGCAGGAGCTGCGCAGCACTCCGTTCAGCGGCCAGGACACCACCCCGCCCGCCCCGCCCGGCATGTTCATCGGGATGGACCCCCCGGACCACACCCGCTACCGGCGCCTGCTCACCGGGCAGTTCACCGTGCGCCGCATGCGCCGGCTGACCGCCCGCATCGAGCAGATCGCCGAGGAGTGCCTGGACCGCATGGAGGAGGCCGGCCCGCCGTCGGAGCTGGTGCGCGACTACGCCGCGCCGATCCCCGCCCAGATGATCTGCGAGATGCTCGGCGTGCCGACCGACGACCGGGACCGCTTCCAGCAGGAGGTCACCGACCTCTCCCGCCCCGACGCGGCAGAGGTCAAGCAGCGGATCCTGATGTCCATCAACGGCTACCTCAGCGAACTCGTGGCGCGCAAGCGGGCCGAACCGGCCGACGACCTGATCAGCGGGCTCATCGAGGACGGCCGCGACCTCACCGACACCGAGGTCGTCAGCATGGCCTTCATGCTGCTGGGCGCCGGGTTCGACACCACCACGAACCTGCTGGGCCTGGGCGTCTTCGCCCTCGTGCAGAACCCGGAACAGATCCCCCTGGTCACCGACCCCGCGACCGTCGACAACGCGGTCGAGGAGCTGCTGCGCTACCTCCCGATCGTCCCCGGGACGATCCGCGCCGCCCTGGAGGACGTCGAACTCGAAGGCGTCACCGTCCGCAAGGGGGAGAGCGTCCTGGTCTCGCTGCCCGGCGGCAACCGCGACCCCGAGCGCTTCACCGACCCCGACACCCTCGACCTGGCCCGGTCCGCGGCCGGCCACGTGGCCTTCGGGCACGGTGTCCACCAGTGCCTGGGCCAGCAACTCGCGCGGGTGGAGATGCAGGTCGGCTTCTCGGCCCTGTTCCGCCGGTTCCCCGACCTGCGGCTGGCGGTGGAGTCCGAGGACGTGCCGCTGCGCGACGACATGGTCATCTTCGGGGTCCACGGACTGCCCGTGACCTGGGGCGCGCGGTGATCCGGATCCGCGCCGACCGCGACGCCTGCGTCTCCGCGGGGATGTGCGTGCTGACCGCCCCCGGCGTCTTCGAGCAGGATGACGACGACGGCCGCGTGGTGGTCGCCGACCCCGCGCCCGCGACGGAGGAGCTCCGGCGCGGCGCGCGCGAGGCGGTCGGCCTCTGCCCGTCGCGGGCGCTGAGCCTGGACCGGATCCCCGGCGGCGACTGAGGCGTCACCGGGGGACCGCACCCCCTCTACCCGTCTGCCGAAGCGGCGGCGGGAGGGGCGCCGGCCAGGCGGGCGCAGTGGCGGCAGGCGCGTGCCGAAGCCGCCACCGTGCCGTGCGCGGTCGCCGTGAGCAGCCCGGCGAGGGCGACCAGCGGCCAGTCGGCGGTCAGCGGGGTGGCGACGGCCATGGTGATCGTGGCGACCACCATGGCCACGCTGGCGGTGGTGGCGGTCCAGGCCATCGCGAGGGGCAGCCGGTCGGGAAGGGCGAGCCGGCGGGCGAGCCCGCCGGTGGCGGCCATGGCCGCCGCGGAGACCACGGCGGCGGCGATGGTCACCCCGGCCGGCAGCAGGGCCGTGGGCGGCGGCGGCCACGCGGGGTCGTGCCCGGCGCTGACGATCAGGTACCAGCAGGCCATCACCAGCGGCACAGCGAGGGCGACGGCGGCCGCGGTGCGCCGTGCCTGGGCGATGGTCAGCTCGCGCTGGCAGCCGGGCGCGACCTCCTCGACGGTCCCGAACCCGCGGACCGCCTCGCGGGCGGCCCGCTCGCCGGCCATCCCGGCGCCGGCGTGCGCCGCCGCGGCGTCGGCGAGGCCGTCGCGCATTTCGGCGATCATCCGCGCCTTGGCCCGCGGCGGGCCGTGCAGGGCGGCCGACAGCGCCGCGATGTGGTCGCCGATGGGGTCGGCCGGCCCGCCGGCCGCCTTCACGAGGCGGTCCGGGGGGTGGCCGGGGCGGCGGGGTCCAGGACCGAGCCGATCGCGCTGGTGAACTCCTGCCACGCCGTGCGCTCGGTGACCAGGCCGCGCCGCCCCGCCTCGGTGAGCCGGTAGCAGCGCCGGCGCCGGTCGCCGACCGATTCCCAGCTGCTGCTGAGCAGCCCGATCCGCTCCAGCCGGTTCAGGGCCGGGTAGATGGTGCCGGTGCGCAGCTCCAGCGCACCGCCGCTGCGCTGCTGGACCGCGGTGATGATCGCGTATCCGTGCAGCGGCCCCTGTTCCAGCACGGCCAGCAACAGCCCGTCGAGGTGCCCGCGCACCGCGTCCGCTCTCATAGGTAGGCAGCCTACCTAACGAGTTCGCCGATGGTGTATCTATTGGGAGCGAACGTATTGGTAGCCAACATATCGACTCCGGAGGGCCACCGTGGCCGCATTCCTGTTGTCCGTGCACGTCATCGCGGCGATCCTGACGATCGGCCCGATCGCCGTCGCCGCCTCCCTGTTCCCGCGCTACGCGCGGCAGGCCGCTCAGGACGGCTCCGCCCCGGACGGACGCGCCGCCGGGATCGCCGCGCTGCTGCACCGC
Source organism: Nocardiopsis mangrovi (assembly GCF_042653925.1). Classification (NCBI taxonomy): domain Bacteria; kingdom Bacillati; phylum Actinomycetota; class Actinomycetes; order Streptosporangiales; family Nocardiopsidaceae; genus Nocardiopsis; species Nocardiopsis mangrovi. The sequence continues at coordinate 156,277 of NZ_JBHSFQ010000008.1, read as the reverse complement.
ATCTGCCGGGGCTACGCGGTCGTGGGCATCATCGTCCCCGTCTTCGGCCTCGCCACGGGCGCGCAGCTCGGCGTCCTCACCGATGCCTGGCTGCTGGTGTCGATCGCGCTGACCGCTGTGGCCGCCGGCATCCTCGCGCTGGCGATCCTGCCCCACCAGCGGCGCATGCTCGCGCCGGACGCCGACACGGCCGCCGGCGGCGGGCCCCGCCGCGCAGCGGCGCGGCTCAGCGGCCTCACCGGCGCCTTCAACATCCTCTGGGCGGTCGTCGTCGTGCTCATGATCGTCCGCCCCGGCTCGACGACGGGGGTGTGATCCCCGTGCGCGCACTGCGGGCGGCCGCCGCCGTCGAGGCCGCCTCGCTCGCCGCCCTGCTCGCCAACCTGCTCACGGTGCACGCGCCGGCCGTCTCCTCGGTCACCGGCCCGACCCACGGCGCCGCCTACCTGGCGGTCATCGCGACGACCCTGGCGGTCACGGCCGCGCCGCGCGCCCGCCTCTACGCCGTCGTCCCCGGAATCGGCGGGCTGCTCGCCCTCAGCGCGATCCGCGCCCGCTCCCGCACCGGACCGTCCGAGACCGGCGGCCCCCGGCGGGGATGACGCCGGCCGCCCGCCGGGACGGCCGACGGCGACCGGTCCTCCCTCTTCCTCACTCCTCTTCCCCACCTCCGGCCCGACCGCCACCGCGGCCGGGCCGGAGGCGTGTCCGGCCGTACCCCTTACGCGGCGGCCGGGGTCCGGTCCCGGTGGCCGGCCGGCAGGCGGATCAGGGCGACGCCGTAGGCGGCGATCCAGGCGACCCACGGCAGCCACCCCGCGAGGCCGAGCAGGCCGAGCGGCCCGCCATGGTCGATGACCAGGGGAGCGAGGGTGGCCGAGCTGAAGAGCAGGCCGGCGGAGACCAGCCCGAGGACGGCGTGCCACGCGCGGATGAGGCCGGCGCGCAGGCCGCTGACGGACAGGCCGAGCAGGGCGAGCGCCAGGAACGTGCCGTTGAGCGTGAACAGCGCGTCGTGCAGCGCCCACAGCCCCGCGGTCGCGGCGCCGTTGCCGGGGGCCGTCGACGTGAGGGCCAGCCGGAGCGCGACGACCCCGGCGAAGGCGGCGTTCTGCAGGGCGAGCCTGGTGAACCCCAGCAGCGACCACGCCTCACCGCGGTCGCGCTCGCCGCCGCGCACGGCGGCCACCACGCCGGCGCCGAACACCGTGGCCAGCACCCACGCGGCGGGGGTGAGTGCGGAGGAGGCGCCGACGGTTCCGGCCCGCGCGGCGAAGAAGGCGGACACATCGGCGGGGTCGGCGCCGGTCTTGGGCAGGCCGGCGGGTACCGCGATCACGTTGGCGAGCACGATCATGGTGGCGAAGCCGAGGGCGGCGATGCCGTACAGCCGGGAGAAGGGAAGGGCGGTCGCCCCAGATTTGGTTTTACGTGTATATATTCAATATAGCGAGCGGATGTATCGCTGGACGCAGGGGGACCATGGACGACGGAACAGGACGGCGCCGATACGACTCACTGCGCCGCACGGCGCAGGCACGGGAGACCCGGTCCGAGATCGCCCGCGCCGCCCGCCGGCTCTTCGTCGAGCAGGGATGGGCGGCCACGGCGGTGCGCGACGTGGCGCGGACGGCGGGAGTCTCCGTGCCGACCGTCTACTCGGCCTACGGCGGCAAGACCGGGCTCACCCTCGCGCTGGCCGACTCCGCCGACCTCTCGGCCGGCATCCCGCGGATGCTCGCCGAACTCGACGGGGCCGGGGCCGCGCCCGCGCGGCAGCTCGCCGCGATGTCCGCCTACGACCGGCGCCTCTACGAGCGCGCGGGCGACGTGATCACCCTGGTCCGCGAAGCGGGGCGCACCGAGCCCGAGCTGGCGACGACCTACGCCGACGCCCGCCGCCGCGGCGACGAGACCCGCGTCCAGGTGTTCTCCGCGTGGCCGGCCGGCACCCTGCGGCCGGGCATGGAGGTGGCCGACGCCGTCGACGTCTACGCGGCCCTGTGCAACATCGACGTCTACACCACCCTGACCGCCGAACGCGGCTGGACACCGGACCGGGTCGAACACTGGTGGGCAGACGCCCTGGTCCGCGAGCTCCTGGCCTGAGCGGGGCGGGCGCCCATCCGCCCGGCGGCCCCGGTCCCGGCCCGGGAGCGGCGGAGCGGGCTACGGCGCCGGCGGTCGGGGACCGGGCCGGACGCGCCACCGGGCGGGGGCGTGCGGGGAATCGGCGCCCGGCCCGGTTCGACGCCTCCGCCACCTTCGACCCGGACCCGCCCCACCGTGCCCCGGTCCCCGCGCGCCGCCGTCCCGGCGCATCCGGCGGGGACCGGGGCGGCCGCGGCCGCGGGCGGGACCGCGCCCCCCGGGCCGGCTCAGTCGGTGACGGCTCCGGCGGTGATGTTGAGCGACGTCGCGGTCATGGAGCGGGCGAGGTCGGACGCCGCGAACGCGGCCACGTTGCCCACGTCGGCGAACGTCGCCGCGCGCTTGAGCATCGTCTTGCCGACGATCATGTCGGTGATGGCCTCGCGGGCGCCGAAGTCCTCAGGGAGGCTCTCGGTGATGCCGCCGGTGTGCAGCGCCAGCACCCGGATCCCGTACTCCCCGAGCTCCGCCGCGAGCTGGCGGCGCAGGACGTCGACCGCGCCGAGGGCGACCTGGAACCCGCCGATCGCGTAGTCGCGGATCGGCTCGCCGCCGCCGTCGCCCCCGAACGTGAGGATGACGCCCGACCGCTGCCGGACCATGTGCCGCGCCGCGGCACGCGCGGTGATGAACGTGGAGCGCGTCGCGATGCGGACCGGGCGCTCGAAGTCCGCCAGGGACATCCCGACCAGCGGCGTCCCCTGGACGTCGGCGACGTCGATGACGCTGACGGAGATGTCGACGCTGCCCGAGCCCGCGGCGACCGCGTCGGCGTGCTCGTCGACCGCGGCCTCGTCGAGCGCGTCGAGGACGGCGGTCTCGGCGCGGCCGCCGTCGGCGCGGATGCGTTCGGCGACGGCGTCGAGTGTCGCGCGGGTCCGGCCCGCGAGGTGGACCTTCGCGCCCTCGCGGGCGAACGCGGTGGCGAGTGCGGTGCCCACCCGGCCGCCGCCCCCGTAGACGATGGCGTTCTTGGCATCGAGCAGCATGACGGTCGGTTCCCTTCGGTGGTCGGTCAGGTCGTGTTCGCCGCGGTGAGGCGGGCGAGCCAGTCGCGCCACCGCGGGAGCTCCCGGGCGGCGACGGCGTCGGCCCCCGGCCCGAACAGGCGCCCGGTCACGTTGACCGAGAGTGTGACGGCGTCCATGGGGAAGCTGGAGATGGCGAACAGCGCCGGGCAGGGGCGCCGCGCGCGCAGCAGGATGAAGTAGGGCCCGAGGTGCTCGACCGTCCCGCTCACGGGCGGCGCCCCCTCGGGGGTGCGAAACGACGCGCCGGCGGTGGCGCCGCCCAGCCCCAGCGACTCCCGGACGGCCGCGCCCACCTCGGCGCGCGCGCCCGGCGGAGCGCCGACGGGCGCCATGAGGTCGAGCCGGGCGGCGGTCCGGCCGGGGAAGTGGGTGGCATAGGAGCGCAGGAGCAGCAGGGCCATCCGCCACCCCGTGCCGGTCTCCTCGGCGACGTCGTCCCAGCCCGCGCCGTCGGCGTACAGGCTGCTGACCACGCGCACGACGCAACCGCCCTGCTCGCGGGCCTCCACGAGGAACTCGGTCGCGATCGAGGGGGCGGGCGCAACGGCCCGCTCCTCGTAGGCGAACCGGTGCGGCGGCTCCCAGGCGGTCACCGTGGCCGAGGAGTCGGGTGCGAAGGGTCCTCTGCGCAGCCGGACGGCGCCGCCCTCACGGGGTTCGGCCTCGGTGGGGAAGAACCACGCCGCGCTGCCGGAAACGGTCGTGATCGCCCGCCAGACGTCCTCGGGAGTGGCCGGGACCTCCATCTCGGAGTGGGCGGCGTGCGCGTCGCGGTCGTCGCTCATGCGCCGCCGTCCTTGGGGCGGGGGTGGACGGCGACCAGGAGCCGCTGCCACCGGCCGTCCGGTGCCTGCTCGTCGTGGTACTTCGCCGCGATGCGCGCCACGGCGGTGGCGAGCTCGTCGGCGAAGTCGGCGCGGTCCTCCGGTGTGGCGAAGCGGATGTCGGTGTCGAGCGCGACGACGGGCAGGGCCTTGCCCGCGCGGGCGGCGCGCCGCGCCAGCGCGCCGACCTCGCGGACCGCCCTGGCCGCGAGCGCGATCAGGTAGGCGGCCGACATCCGGTCGCCCTCGGGCGCCGGGGCGCGCTCGGCGCCGAGCGGTTCCGGCGCCACCACGTAGCCGGCGGCGGTGGCCACCAGCAGCCGCTCGGTGAGCCCGCCCCACGTGCGGGTCTCGGCCACCTCGACCAGCCCGTGCGCCTCCAGTTGGCGTAGGTGGTAGTTCACCTTCTGCCGGGTCAGCCCCACCCGCGCGGCCAGCGCCGCGGCCGACGCCGGCCGGCGCAGTTCGGCGAGCAGCCGTGCGCGTATCGGGTCGAGCGCCACCACGGCGGCGGCTGGATCGGCGATCACCTCGATGTCCTGCATGCCCTCCAGGAAAGCCTTGACAAATGAATTTGTCAAGGCTTCCCGTGCGGATATCGCGCGGCGCGGCGATTGCGGCCCGGCGGTGCCGGGCGGCGTCACCGCCCGCGCCGCGCCCGCAGGACGGTGTCGCGCGTGTGGCGGGTGCCCGCGGGGGCGGGAGCGGTCCGCGGGCGGGTCTCGGCGACCAGGACGGTCCAGCCGTCGTCGAGGAGGCCGGCGATCTCGGCCGGCCGGTAGTAGGCGTCCGGATCGAAGCCGTGCTCATGGTCGGGTGGCAGGTCGGCGGTGTCGTGGCTGCCGAAGAGCAGCGTGCCGCCGGGGGCGACCGCGTCCAGCAGGCCGCGCAGCGCGGTGTGGCCCGGCTCGCGCACGAGCGGGAAGTACTGCGCGGACACCAGGTCGAACGCGCCGGCCGGCGGCGGAACGGCGGTCAGGTCGGCGTGCCGCCACGCCACGCGGCCGGCGACGTCCGCCCCCGCGGCGGCGGCGCGCCGCAGGGCGACGCGGGAGATGTCGACCGCGGTGACCAGCCAGCCGCGCCGGGCCAGCCACAGGGCGTCGCCGCCTTCACCGCAGCCCACGTCCAGCGCCTGCCCCGGCGGCAGGCCGGCGGCTTCGGTGACGAGTACCCCGTTCGGGTCGCCGCTGAAGAGCCGGTCGCGACTGCGGTACCGCTCGTCCCAGGACTGTTCGCCCATGTCGCCCATGTTCCTTGCCTCCGTGATGGGTCGGGTGTGGTCGAGAAGCCGTGGTGCCGGTCGCCCATGACCTGTTCGCACAGGCGCGCCTCCGGCTCCCGGAAGGAGGGGCCGCGCCGGGCGCGCACGGCGCGGCGGGTGCCGTCGGCGATGAGGCCGGCGCCGCATGTGCGCCGCCGACCCGCCGCCGACGACCACCGCGTCATACCGGACACCGCCGCGGGCCGTCGTGACCGCCTCCGGCACCAACCTGCCGCCACCGGCGGCCGGATGACAAAGCCGTTTGCGGAAACCGCAAAACCCTGGGCATAGTCGGGGTATGAGCGACGAGTTCGACGCCGTACTCAGTGCGGTCGGCCCCCGGCTGCGCGAGATGCGCCGCCGCAGGGGAGTGACCCTGACCTCGCTGTCGGAGAAGACCGGCATCCCGGTCAGCACCCTGTCCCGCCTGGAGTCCGGCCACCGCAAGCCGGGCCTGGAGCTGCTGCTTCCCCTGGCGCGGGCCTACCAGGTGCCGCTCGACGAGCTCGTCGACGCCCCGGCCAGCGGCGATCCGCGGGTCTACCCCCGGCCCACGACCTACAACGGCATGACCGTCATCCCCCTGACCCGCAACCCCGGCGGACTCCAGGCGTTCAAGCACATCCTCCCGGCCGGCCCGGCCGACCTCGAACCCGACCCGCGCTCGCACGAGGGCTACCACTGGCTCTACGTCCTCAGCGGACGCCTGCGCCTGGTGCTCGGCGACCAGGACCTGGTCCTCGTCGCGGGCGAGGTCGCCGAATTCGACACCCACCTCCCGCACTGGTTCGGCAACGCCGACTCCCACCCCGTCGAATACCTGAGCATCCTCGGCCCCCAGGGCGAGCGCTTCCACGTCCGGGCCCGCTACCGGCCCTCCTGACGCCCCGCCCGCCACCCCTGGGGAACCGCGGGCCGACGGCGGAGCCGCGCCGACCGCGAGGCGCCCCAGCGGCCCGCACGCTCCGCTGTCGCCGCGGATATCCCGATACCCCCTATTGCCGTTTCGTCCCTGTGCCCCGTGCTGTTCACGCGCAGGTCCAGCGGCGTTCGGGGCCGGTCGCGTTCACGGGCGCAGAGTCGGGACCAGGACGCAGAACATCCATTCAGCTCTGTCGCGTCCCCGTGGAGATGAGGTAGGTATGACCGATCCGGGAATACGGGCCCGGGCCCCGATCCGCCGCGGCTGGTACCGCCGGCTCTATGTCTGGGTGCTCGCGGGCATGGTGCTCGGCGCCGCGACCGGACTGATCGCACCGGAGTTCGGCAGGTCGCTGGAGGTCCTCGGCGACACCTTCGTCAGCCTGCTGACGATGGTGCTCGGGCCGATCATCTTCTGCATGGTCGTCGGAGGCATCGCCGCAGTCGCCGACCTGCGCCAGGTCGGGAAGGTCGCCCTCCGGTCGATCGTCTACTTCGAGATCGTCACCACGATCGCGCTCGTCCTCGGCCTCTCCGTGGTCAACCTGGTGCGCCCGGGCGACGGGATGGGCGTGGACGCGGACGCGCTGACGGTGAGCGACGAGGTCGCCGAGGGCACCGAGGCCGGGCGGGACCTGCACTGGACCGACTACTTCACCCAGCTCGTCCCGGACAACATCATCGGCGGCTTCGCCGAGGGAGCCGTGCTCCAGGTCCTGTTCTTCGCCGTCCTCTTCGGGATCGCCCTGGTCGTGATCGGCGAGCCGGCGCGCCCCATCGCCCGCGGGATCGAATCCCTCTCCCGCGTGCTGTTCACCATCGTCCGCTTCGTGACCTACGCGGCGCCCGTCGGCGTGTTCGGCGCCATGGCCTACACAACGGGGAGCTTCGGCGCGGCCACCATCGGCGCGCTGCTGAAGCTGATCGCCACCTTCTACGCCACGTCCGCGGTGTTCGTGGTCGTCGTCCTCGGATCGGTGCTGCTCCTGGCGGGGCTCAACCCGCTCCGGGTGCTCCGCTACTTCCGTTCGGAGGTCCTGCTCGCGCTCGGGGCCTCGTCCTCCGAGGTCGCCATCCCCGGAATCGTGCGCAAGCTGGAGAACGTCGGGGTGTCGAAGGGCACCGCCGGCATCAGCGTCAGCGCCGGATACTCGTTCAACCTCGACGGCACCTGCATCTACCTCACACTGTCGGCCATGTTCATCGCGCAGGCGCTGGGCATCGACCTGTCGTTCGGTGAGCAGCTCCTGCTGCTGGCGGTGATGCTGCTCTCCTCGAAGGGGACCGCCGGCGTCACCGGGGGCGGGTTCGTGATGCTGACGACCACGGTCTCCTCCCTGTCGATGATCCCGCTCTCCGGAGTGATGCTGGTCTTCGGGATCGACCGCTTCATGTCCGAATGCCGCGCGGTGGTCAACGCTCTCGGCAACGCCGTTGCCGGGCTCGTCATCGCACGCTGGCAGGGCGAGATCACCGCGGCCGACGCCACGGCGATCATGAGCGGCCGCGGGCAGGGGCGGGCCGCCGGCCCCGGGCGGGAAGGCGCCGCGACATCCGCCGAGGCGGCCCCCGCACCGGTCCCCGCGAGGCCGGCGCCATGAGCGGGCCCAGCCTCCAACGGCTCCGGGTGTTCGTCGCCGTGGCGGAGACCGGCGGCTTCAGCGCGGCCGCCCGCGCGCTGGAGATGGCGCAGTCGTCGGTATCGACCCACCTCCGCCACCTGGAAGCCGAGATCGGGGGTACCCGGCTGTTCGACCGCACGGCGGGCGCCGTGACGCTCACCCTCGCCGGCGAGACCCTGCTCGGCTACGCGCGCCGCGTCCTCGCCACCTACGCCGAGGCCGTCGACAGCCTGCGGCGGCTCGGCCACGGCCCGGTGCGCGGGACGCTGTCCATCGGCGGGACCGCGACCGCCGGCGAAGGGGTCCTGCCCCGGCTCCTGGTCGCCTATGCCCAGCGCCACCCGCAGGTCGATCTCGACCTGCGGATCGACAACACCACCGAGACGCTGCGCCTGCTGGACACGGGCAAGGTCGGGCTGGCGCTGGTCGCCGGGCCCCGTGCCGGACCCGACAGCGTGCTCGTCGCCGAGGAGCCCCAGGCCGTCATCGCCGCCGCGGACCACCCGTTGGCGGGCGTCGCCGCCGTCGACCCGGAAGTCCTGCGCGCCAGCACGGTCCTGGTCCGCGAACCGGGCTCCACCACCCGCGAGTACCAGCTCGAACTCCTCGGGCAGTGGGGGATCCCCAGCGCCCGCGTATGGACCGTCAGCAGCACCGCGGCGATCGTGCACGCCGTCGCCGCGGGCCTCGGTATCGCGTGCGTGACCAGAGGAGCCGCCGACACCGTGCTCCGGCTGGGCCGGGTCGCGGAGCTCAACCTTGATCCGGCCCCCGCAACCCGACCCGTTCACCTCGCCCTGCGCCGCGGACGCTCGCTGAGCGGACCCGAGCAGGCGTTCGTCGCCCTGGCCCGAGAAGGAACCGCATGCTGAACACGATCGAAGCCAACGACCGGACCTACCGGATCCCCCACGAGCCGACCGTGGTCTTCACCATCGACGGCGGAGACCCCGACTACATCGACGACGCCCTGGCGCGCGGGATCATGCCGCGGCTGGCCGCGATGCTCGCCGACGGCGGGCAGTACCGCCTCGGTGCCTCCGAGATGCCCAGCCTGACCAACCCCAACAACCTGTCGATCGTCACCGGTGTCTCTCCCGCTCTGCACGGTGTCCCCGGGAACTACTGCCGGCTGGAGGACGGCGCCCTTGAGCTGCTGAACGATCCGCGGTTCCTGCGCGCGCCGAGCATCCACGCCGTCCTGGCGGAGCACGGCGTGGCGACCCTGATGGTCACGGCCAAGGAGAAGCTGCGCCGGCTCCTCGGCAACGGCGGGGTCCCCAGCGTGAGCGTCGAGAAGGCGGCCGAGACGGGGCTGCCCGAGTACGGCATCCCCGACCTCCCGCGGCTCGTCGGCACCGAACCCCCGGGCATCTACGACTGGGACGCCAGCCACTACGCCATGCGGATCGGGCTCGCGGCCTACCGCGCACGCCGGGACCTGCGCCTGCTCTACGTCTCCCTGACCGACCGCGTGCAGCACGCGGCCGCGCCCGGCGACGAGCTCTCCGACCGGTTTCTCGTGGGGTTCGACGCCCTGCTCGGCGAGTACCTCGACGAGGGCTTCGTCGTCGGGATCACCGCCGACCACGGCATGAACGCCAAGCACGCCGACGACGGGACGCCGTCCGTCCACTACCTCGCCGACGTCCTGGAGCAGGCGGGCGTGGCGGTCCACGACATCGTCCTGCCCATCACCGACCCCTACGTCCGCCACCACGGCGCCCTGGGGTCGTTCGCCTGGATCTACCTGCCGGAGGCCGAGCACGGCCGCGCCAGGGAGGTCCTCGCGGCGCTTCCCGGTATCGAGGAGGTCTGGAACCGCACCGATGCCGCGACCGTGTACGAGCATCCGCTGGACCGGATCGGCGACCTCGCGGTCACCGCGTCGGCCCACGTCGCGCTCGGCGGACGCGAGCAGGACCACGACCTCTCGGCACTCCACGGCGCGCTCCGCTCCCACGGGGGCCGCCACGAGCAGCCCGTCCCCCTGATCACCAGCCGCCCGGTGTCCGGCCCGCTCGCCGCGCGCTACCACGCGGGGGTCCTGCGCAGCCGCGACCTCCACGACCTCGTCCTCAACCACCTGGCGAACCCGGACCGCGGGACCGCCCGGCGCTAGCGAGTGCGCCACCCGCGGCCGCCGGGCGGGACGGCGGGTCAGCGGCGGCCGGGGCGGTCGGGGCGCTCCGGCCCCCGCCTCAGGCCGCGGGTCAGTCGCCCAGGGCCGCGGAGAACACCTGGGGTGCCTCGTCGAGCGCGTGGGCGATGCCCAGGGTCGATCCGCTGGAGAACGCGTTGACCAGGTCGGGGTCGTCGAGGACGACGAGGCGCCCGTCCCGGGCCGACGGGATGGAGTTCAGCAGCTCGTTGTCCGCCAGCTCCGCGGCCTCCATGCCGATGGGGAACACGACGGTGAGGTCGGCGTCGAGCGTCTCGACCTCCTCAAGGCCCAGGTCGACGTAGAACTCGTCCCCCGCGAGGTCGTTGATCTCGGGCTTGCTCTCGAATCCGAGCTCCTCCATGAAGTCGACCCGGGAGTCGCCCGGAACATAGGCGCCCAGCCTGTCGCCGTAGAACGCCCCGACCGCGACGGTCCTGCCCTCGAACTCCGGGTGCTCCGCGGCGACCTCGGCGAAGCGCGCCTCCAGGTCGGCGATGAGCTCCTCGCCCTTCTCCACCTCTCCGAGGGCGAGGGACACCTGGGTCATCTGCTGGCGCCACGTGGTCCCATAGGACACCTCGACCCCCTGCGGGGGGTCGACCACGGGCACGAACTCGCGCACCGTGGAAAGCGTCGATTCCTGGCCGTCGGACCGGGTGTTCAAGACGACGTCGGGGTCGAGGTTGGCGACGGCCTCCGCGCTGACCTCCATCGTGCCGAGGTCCGCCGGCTCCGCGTCGAGCAGGTCCTCGGCCCACGGCCCCACACCCTTGCCCCCGTAGGCCTGCCAATCGCTCAGCCCCACGGGCTGCACCCCGAGCGCGAGGGCCGCTTCGGCGTCGGACCAGCCCAGCGCGACGACGTCGGTCGGCTTCTCGGCGATCTCCACGTCTCCGTGCACGGTCTCCACGGTCACGGGGAACCCGCCGCCGGCCGCGGCTCCCTCGCCGTCGCCGGCGGGCTCGGCCCCGCATGATGTCGACAGCGCCAAGGCGAGCGCCCCTGCCGTGAGGGCCGTTGCCCGCCGGATCAACCGCTGCTCCATCGATACCCACTCCGTCCGCGACAGCTGAGGCTTACCTAACTTCGCCTGATCCTAGCTTCGTGGACGCACGGGTCGCGCACCGGGTCGACGCCCGCCGACCTCGGCGTCGCCCGCTGTGACGCCGCCCGTGCGGAGGGCGTGCGGGCGGCGTCAGCCGGTCGCGCCGCCGGCGAACGGCGTCTCCCGCCATTGGGCGATGGCCGGCGTGATGTAGTCCACCAGCACCGGCAGTTGCGGCACGAGCGAGAGACAGGCGATGGCCCGCAGCATCCCCACGGCGTTGGCGAAGCGCAGGACGTCCTCGTCCAGCGGCCGCATACCGTTGCGCCGCGCGCCGCGGTCGTAGGCGGATGCGCCCTCGGGGCCCATGCCGGCCAGGTCCCATTCGACGGGGCCCAGCGTGACCAGTTCGAAGTCGGCGTACAGGTCTCCGTCTACGCCCGGGAAGATGTTCGCGGGCGGGGTGTCGCCGTGGATGGGCTGGAGGTCGATCCCCGGGTACGCGGCCTCGAACGCCGCGCGGGACCGGACGAGGGGTTCCAGGACCCGCCATTCGCGGCCCGCGCGGTCCAGATCGGCCGGACCGATGAGATCGGGGCGCTCTTCGAGGTAGGCGAGGCCCTCCGTGATGAACAGCGGTTCGGCCGAGGACAGGAACGACAGCCCGCCCGGGTACGCGCGCATCGCGGCGTGCAGGTCGGCGACGACCTCGGAGTTCGCCACGTAGTCGGGCTCCTTGTCCCGGTCCTCCTCGACGAACTGCCAGAAGGTCATCGAGAACCCGTCGCGCTGAACGGGCTCCCGCGGTACGAGGGGGCTGGGCGGGATCACGGGGGTTCCCTGGTCGGCCAGCCACCGCGCGACGTCCAATTCCGCCTGCTGGCGGCGCGCCAGCGAACCGGGGTCCGTGGAGTGCGGCAGGACGGTGGGCACCCGGGCCACCACGGGTGCGGGCGCGAGGTGGACGACGACGGAGAACATGTCGTAGAGCACCTTGGCGTCGGTCACGGTCAGACCGAGGTCGCGCCCTGCTCCGACAGCGGCGTCGACTGCGGCGGGGGAGCGGTCGGCGGCGGGTCGCGGAGTCACGGAGTCGGTCATGGCCCGATGGTTCCATGCCGCCGCCCGCGCAGCGATCATCACCCCGGAGGCCGTGCTCACCGGGGCCGCCGAGACGAGCCTCGGGGGTGGGGGAGTGGGGCGGGCGGGGGCTGCCGGTCTCCGTGGGCGGGGGACTCCTGAGTGGGCAAGGCGCGCGTCTCCGTCGGACGGGGACCGGTCAGGTGCCGGGCGCGAAACCGCGATCGGAGTCTTCGCGGAGCCCATGAAGAGCATCGCCGCATTGAAAAAATCTACTATGTAAAGGTGTCCCGGGAGGTGCCTCGCGCCTCCCGTCAAAACCTCCAAATAATAAGGAGCGGCTACGCCGCCCTCACTCAACAGCGGGCGCCTCATGCCTGCGTAGGGGATCAGGGGGTCGGCGACCGCGCCGACGAGGGCCGCGCGGCGGTCTCGGGCGTGGGTGCCGCGATGGCTCGACAGCGGGCATCCGCTCGACGCGGTCGTGGTGCCCGGCGAAGGTCCGCTGTGACGATCCGTCGAGGGCGGTCGCCAGAGGCCCGGGGGAGACCCGCTCGGGCGCGTGGTGCCGATGGCCTCGGTTGCCGTGCGCCTTGTGCCGCACAGGATCAGTCGTTTCGATCTCTCGTCCGGCGCTGTGTCGCGGCCGCGCGATACCCAGCGGGTATCGCGCACTGGTCCTCATTTTCTGCCTATTGGGAATAGTTGCCTATGAGGCAAGTTTGCCGCTACCGTGGAACGCATGCCGACAGAAGACGGTCCGCGCATGGGCCTGCGCGAGCGTAAGAAGCAGCGGACACGGGACGCACTGAGCCAGGCGGCGGTCCTGTTGATCGTGGAGCGCGGGTGGGGCGGGGTGACCGAGGAGGACATCGCCGCAGCGGCCGACGTCTCCGTTCGCACCTTCCGCAACTACTTCTCGGGCAAGGCCGAAGCGGTCGCCGCCCGCCACGTCGACCGCGTGCGGCGGATCGCCGGCGAGCTGCGCGCCCGGCCCGCGGCCGAACCGCTGTGGGAGGCCGCCGGCAACGCCGTGCGCGGGCAGTTCGCCCCCGAACACGACATCGACCGGTCGGCGCATGAGCGCCACCGGGCCGACGGCATCCGCCTGATGCTCAACGAGCCCGCACTCCAAGGCGAACTCGCCAAGGCCCATGCCGCGGCCGAGGCCGAGCTGACCGCCGCGATCGGTGAGCGCACCGGCACCGACCCCGTCGGCGACCTCTACCCGAAGCTGGCGGCCGCGGCCCTCGGTGCCACCCTCAGCGCCGTCATCACCCACTGCCTCCAGGCCGAACCGCCGCTGCCGCTCGGCCAGGTGCTGGACGAGGCGCTCGACCGGCTCACCAGCGGCCTGCCCGTCCCCTGAACAAGGAAGCGATACACCATGGACACCGACGTCGTCATCATCGGAGCGGGCCCCAACGGCCTCATGCTCGCCTGCGAACTCGGGCTGGCCGGCATCCGCCCGACCGTGCTCGACAAGATCCCCCATCCCACCGACGAGCCCAGGGCCAACGGCGTGCTCGGACAGGTCGTCACCATGCTCGACCGCCGCGGCCTCTACGAGCGCATCTCCGGCGACCCGAAGCGGCCCGCCCCCGCTCCGTTCTTCATGTTCGCCGCGATGGGCCTCGACCTCGGCCTGCTCGACGACAACCCCGTCCACGTCCTGCCGGTGCCTCAGCCGCGCCTCGTCGCGATCCTCGCCGAGCGCGCCGCCGAACTCGGCGCCGACATCCGGTGGGGACACGAGTTGGTGGGCCTGGAACAGGACGACGCGACCGTGACCGCCGAGGTCGCGGGCCCCTCAGGCCCCTACCGCCTGACCGCGCGCCATCTGGTGGGCGCCGACGGCGGGCACAGCCCCACCCGCAAGCTCGCCGGCATCGCCTTCCCCGGCGTCAGCCACGACCGCACCACCACCCGGCTGGCCCACGTCAGTTTTCCCCAGGCATGGGCGGATCCCGCTACGGGCGGGCTGAACGTCCCCGGCTACGGGGCGGTCCCGCCGTTCCTGGCGCAGCGTACCGAGCAGGGCGGATTCACCTATGCGCCCATCCCCGGCCGGCCGCCCCTCGTCTCCACCGTCGAGTGGGACCGGCCCGGGACCGACGCGCCGATGAGCCTGGCCGAGCTGCGGGAGAGCGCCGGGCGGGTGCTGGGCGTCGACGTCGCCCTCGGCCCGCCTTCCGGCGACGGCCCGCATGCGCTGCGCCGGCTGGTGGGGGGCAACAACCGGCGGGCCGAGCGCTACCGTGACGGCCGGGTGTTCCTTCTCGGCGACGCCGCCCATGTGGACAACGCGGGGGGACAGGGGCTCAACCTCGGTATGCAGGACGCGGTCAACCTCGGCTGGAAGCTCGCGGCCGATGTCCGAGGGGAGGCGCCGGCGGGGCTGCTGGACTCCTACGACACCGAACGCCGGCCGGCCGCCGAGCGCGTCATCATGTACGCCCAGGCGCTGGCGGCGCTGTTGGCGCCGGGCAGTGAGGTCACGGCGCTGCGCGAGCTGTTCGGCGAGTTGCTGAGCGACCGGAGTACGGTGCGGCGCCTGGCCGGCCTGACCGCGGGAACCGATGTGCGTTACGCGATGGGTGCGGCCGATCCGCACCCGCTGGTCGGCTACTGCGCCCCGGACCTGGATCTGGCCGCGCCGCGGGGTCGGGTCCGGCTCGCGGAGCTGGCCCGCACCGGCCGCGCGCTGCTCTTGGACCTCACCGGCGGCGGTGCGGTCGCCGAGGAGCTGGCCCACCTGTACGACGACCGGGTGGACATCGTGTGTGCGCGCCCGGAGTCGGCGGCGCCGGCGGCCACCGCGCTCCTGGTCCGGCCCGACTCCTATGTCGCGTGGGCGTCCTCTTCTCCGCACCCCTCCGCTGAGGAGCTGGGAGAGCTCCGCGCCGCGGCTCGGCGCTGGTTCGGTGCTTCCGCGCGGCCCGCCGGGGTGGCGCGGTAGCGGGCAAGCTCATCGGGAGGCGAGGGGGTTGCGGTTCGGGGGGTTGCGCGAGGGGACCGGACACGTGGGAGGTGTCACTGCTACCGGCGATTCCGCATGGCGGTAGATCGCGCTGGACGAGGGGGCGGTGCGACGAACCGGATCCCGGGGGTGTTTCGGGGGTGGCCGAAACCCCCCGGTGGTCCTTCTGGCCACCGCCCCCCGGCGGTGTGGACAATGGCCACCCGGACCCCCGACTCCTGCCACACTGAACGATCCCGTCCCCATGGGACACGCGCGTGCCACGGGTGGATCGGCCGTGGGCTTCGGAGGGGGGCGGAGAGCGGGCCCGAGGAGAGGGGAACTCCAGTGATCGATTCGACCTTCACCAGCGAGGACTTCCCGCGGGAGGAGCGGTTCGACCGCTGGCGCGGCTGGGTGACGGGAGTCTTCGCGCCCATGGAAGTACGCAGCGAGCACACGTATGATTTCGAGTTCCGCCAGCGTCACCTGGTGCTGGGGCCTTCGGTGGTGTGGCCGGCGGACACGCCCGCCATGGCCCTGAGCCGGACCCCGGCGCTGATCCGTGCCTTCGACCCCGGCGTGTACCACATCGGCCTGGTCCAACGCGGCTCATGCGTCACCGACTGGGACGGCCGGCGCCAGACCGTTCAGCTCCCCGGCCAGGTGCAGGTCAACGACAGCTCATGCCCCTCCACGGTGCGGATCTCCGACCGCGACGGCCGCTACAAGGTCATCGCGATGAGCGTTCCCCGCGACCTCGTGACGCTGCCCCGCAAACTGGTCGCCGAGGCCATGGCCGCGCCGATCTCGTATCGGGAGGGCGTGGGCGCGCTGCTGGCGGGCTTCGTCGCCCACCTGGCCGCCAACGCGGCGTTTCTGAGACCGGCGGACGCGTCCCGGCTGGGCATGGTGCTGGCCGACCTGGTGGCGACGGTGCTGGCCCATGCCGTGGAGCAGGAGAAGGCGCTCACGCCTGAGGCGCGCCGGCGCGGATTGCTGCTGCGTGCGCAGGCGTTCTTCTTGGCGAACCTGCACGACTCGGGCCTGGGTCCGGAGGATGCCGCCGCGAGTCTGCACATCTCGGTGCGCCATCTGCACCAGCTGTTCCGGCCGACCGGTACCACGGCATCGGCGTGGGTCCGCGCCCAGCGGCTCGAGCGCGCCCGCCGCGACCTCGCCGACCCCGCCCTGGCCCACCTGTCCGTCAGTGCGATCGCCCGCCGCTGGGGCTATACCCATCCCGCCACCTTTCACCGCGCCTTCCGTGCCGCCTACGGAACCTCGCCGATCGACCACCGCGATCAGATGCGGGACGGGTACGTGGTGGGTTCCGCCGGGCGGGTGCCGGTCGTGCCGGCATCCGCTCCCGGCGGGGTCCGGGCGGGCGCCTCCGGCCGCTGAAGGCCGCCCTCCCACCGGCCGGCCGAGCGCGTGTGGCGGCGGGGCGGGGGCCCGGTCCGCGGGGGAGGCGCGCGGCCGGTGCCGGTGGGCGGGCGCCGGTGCCGCGGGTCCGCCGGGCCGGTGTCAGGGGGCGAGCAGGGGGAGCGCCGTGAAGGTGTGGTCCTGCCATAGTCGTAGGCGGGCCGGCCCGACCCCCGCCGTCGGCGGCGTCCGCATGGCCTTCGGTGAGAAGGCCGGCCGTTCGGCCCCGGGGACGAGGTGGCGGGCCGGTCGGGGTGTGCCGATGACCGTTTCCGGCGCGCGGTTGCGTAGGCTTCCGGCGTTCGGCCTCGTCGGCTCGGGCGGGGGCTGCGGCGGCGTTGGGGGACCGGCCGCCCGCGCAGGACTGCGGTCCCGTTGTGACGACGATGATGGCGGATGGAATGCGACAGGACGAGCGGGTCAGTGCGACGCGGGCGTCGCTGCTGGGCGCGGCGGAGCGGCTGTTCGCCGAACGCGGGGTCTACGCGGTGGCCAACCGCCAGATCAGCGAGGCCGCGGGGCAGGGGAACAATGCCGCGGTCAACTACCACTTCGGCACCAAGGCCGACCTCGTCCGCGCGATCGTGCGCAGGCACTCCGAGCAGATCGAGTTGATCCGGGCGCGGCTGGTGGCCGGCGTCGTCGACGCCGACGACCTGCGGGAGTGGGTGGCCTGCGCGGTTGTGCCGACGACCGGGCACCTGGCGGACCTGGGCCACCCGAGCTGGTATGCGCGGTTCATCGCGCAGGTCACGGCCGATCCGGCGCTGTATGCGATCACGAAGGAGGAGGCCGCCGCCACCGCTCCGTCGATGCGCGCGCTCAAGGAGGGGCTGAACCGGTGCCTGCCCGACCTGGACGCCGGGGTGTATGAGGAGCGCTCCGCCATGACGCGGCACCTGATCACGCAGATGTCCGTCGAGCGGGAGCGCGCACTCGCCCAGGGCGGCCCCACCCTCCAGTCCAGCTGGGAGGACCTCGCCACCGGCCTCACCGACGCGATCACCGGGCTGTGGACGGCTCCGCACACGCCCCGGCCGTGATCGACGCAAGGAGCGGCCGCGCGTCGTCGCCGGGGCGGTGGCGCCGCTAGTCCAGGTGGAGTCTGCCCGGAGCCTTGGTCTCGATGATCTCGATCAGCCAGTCGAACACGGTGGGCCCCTGGCCGGCGGCGGCCCGGTCGAGCCGGGCCTGGACGGCGGTCCGGTTGGCGGGGTGGGTCCGGTCTCTGCGCAGTTGGAGCTGGCGTATGGTCTCGGCGTATCCGAGGGACCGGCGCGATGCGTCGTGGTCGCGCCATTCGATGATGAAGTCGGCGTCGTCGGGGGTGCCGAACCCTCCGCTCAGACAGTCGGCGAACGCGTCCAGGTTCGTTCCGAAATAGCCGCCCGGGCCGTTCACGGCCTCGCCGATGACCTGCCAGAAGCGCTCCAGGCTGGTCACCTCGCGGCCCTCGATCACGTAGGTCGCTGTCATAAGCGGAGGGTATCCGGCCTTCCGTTGCGGGTCAGCAGTCGTAGTCGACCAGTCTGAAGGATGCGTAGTGGTCGGCGGTGTAGTAGTCCTCCTGGGCGGAGTCGCCGGTCACGATACGGCGGGCGCCGCGGTCGGGGGAGCCGGGCGTCTCGACCGTGTACTCGCGGTAGTAGCCGGTGTCCTGGGGCGGGAGGAGACCTTCCCGGTTGTAGAAGGTCGAGCCGTCCTGGGGGTAGGGGAAGGGGCCGCCGGCCTCGATGAGGTCGAGCGTGTCGTGCGCTTGGGAGGGCAGCGCGGTGTAACAGACGTTTCCGACGTCGGCCTGGGCTGGGGCGGTCGTGCCGCCGACGAGGAACGCCGTCAGGAGGAGGGCGGCCCCGCCGATGCGCGTGATCCTTGTGGAAGATCGCATACCCAACATTGAGCGGCGCCGGTCCCGCCCGCGTCAATCCCCGCCGACCGGAACTTCACGCGAAGAATCCGTGCCTTTCGGCGTCCCGCCGCCCTGACCGGCCGTCCCGACCTGCACGGTCCCCACATCGATGCGGGGCGTCGGCGCCGCCGGAGAATTCCACGGTCTCCCGCCGCGCACGCACCTCGGCGATCGTGGTTCGGCGGCCGGTCGCGTTCGCAGCCGTGGGCGGCGCTCGTTCGCACGGGTCATCGAACCCGGTCCCAGGCGATGTCCTCGATACGCGCGATGTTCCGCTCACCCCACTCACCCAGCGGCGCCATCGCGGAGTTGAGGGAGTGGCCGAACGCGGTCAGCGAGTACTCGACTTTCGGCGGGACCTGGTGGAAGACCTCGCGGTGCACCAGACCGGTGGTCTCCATCTCCCTGAGTTGCAGGATCAGCACCCGCTCGCTGATGCCGGGGACCGCGCGCCGGAGCTCTCCGAAGCGCAGGGCGCCGTCCCCGAGCGCGAACAGGATCAGTCCCTTCCATTTCCCTCCCATGACGGCGATGGCGGCGTCGAGCCCGCAGGTGAACGTCCGCTTCTTCGTCTCTTCCACCGAGTCCCTCACTTACATTTTGAGCAGTACCTGAGAAGATTGTAGGTACTTGTATCTACGTCAGTGCGGGCACCAGCATGGACGGGGCGCCGCGCCACGATCGCCACGGCATCCCCGGCGCGCCGTCCACTCTTCCTTCTCTTCGCGACGTGACTGGAGCATGCACATGACCGGGATTCATCCGACGCCGGTGACCGTCATCGGGTTGGGCTCGATGGGCGCTGCGCTGGCCGGGGCGTTCGTGCGGGCCGGGCATCCGACCACGGTCTGGAACAGAACCGCCGCGAAGGCCGCGCCTTTCGTGGGGATGGGGGCCGTGCACGCGCGATCCGTCGAGGACGCGGTGGCGGCGAGCCCCATCGTCGTGGCCTGCCTCACTACATTCGATGACACCCGGTCGGTGCTGGAGCCGGCCGCTGCGGCCTTGAACGGGAGGGCTCTGGTCACGCTGAACAGCGGGTCGCCGGCCGGCGCTCGCGCAACGGCCGCCTGGGCTACCGGCCACGGCGCCCGGTTCCTGGCCGGAGCGGTCAAGAACGTCCCCTCGGCCGTGGGTGCGCCCGACACCCTGCTGTACTACAGCGGCGACGCGACCGTCTTCGCCGAGTTCGAGGCGACACTGCGCGTGCTGGGCGGCGATACCGTCCACCTCGGTGAGGAGGCCGACCTCGCCGCCCTCTTCGAGATGGCGGTGGGCGCGATGCTGCTTCCCGCGCTCGTCGGCTTCTTTCAGGGGGCGGCGGCGCTTCAGGCGCGGGGACTCCAGGTGCACGCCATGGTCCGGTTCGCCGGGAAGTGGCTGGACATGATCAAGTCCCTGCTGCCGGTGTACGCCGCGGAGATCGACAGCGGCGACTACACCGATGCCGCCTCCTCGGTGAACCTCTTCCTCGCGGGCTCCGCGCACGACGAGGACCTGCGCCGGGAGACGAATGTCGACACCGACTGGCTCGCCCCGCTCAACGACCTGGTGAGGCGGGCCGCCGCGGCGGGCCATGGCGAGCACAGCATCTCCGCCCTCACCGAAGTGCTCCGGCAACCGGGACGATCGGCGTGAGACCCCCGCCGGACCCGCCCGGACGCCCAACGGCGGGCACGACCCGGCCGTGCTCCTTCGCCCGCACCGATTCGCTCGGCGTGCCGGTCGCGGTCGCGGTCCGCGGGGGAGCCCTACCTCAGCCCGTGGCCGTGGGCGCTCATGAGGGGAGCGAGGTCGGGCTCGCCGAACCGCTCCATCATCGACTGGAACCTCGACGCCTTGTCGTCTCCGAAGCGGCGGAGGGATGCCAGATAGGAAGCGGTGGACACGAACACCGGTGGATCGGTCTTGCTGTGGAACTTGTCCGCATACATCACCACCTCCTCCTCGACGGATTCCGCCAGGTAGTCCCCGGCCGGGATGGGAAGCCCCTGGCGTCGTATGTCCGTGCGGCTGAGTCCCATGCCCGTATGGCACGAGCAGAACCGGCAGAGTTCCTCCGCAATCCCCTCCCCGGCCAGGAGGTCGTGGCCGATGACCCCGTGCCGCACATAATCGGCGCGGTCGATTTCCCCGGACGGTCCGTACAGGAGGTAGACCCCGATGTCATGGAGGAGGCTGCCCGCCCGGACCAGATCGGCGTCGATCCCGGCCTCGCACCGGCCGAGCAGTTGTTCCGCGATTCCGCAGACGATCTGGGAATGTGTGTACACGAGGTGAAACGCTTCCGGTGAAGGCGCGTACCGCTCGTGCAGGGCGCGGATTTCTTCGTTGGTGGGGATCGGCATGCATTCGATGGTAATCCGCCGGCCCGTTTCGTTTCGGATGGACCGCGGTCGGTGCCCACGGGTTGTCCGGTGCGCCGCCCGGCCGCGTGGCGATCACTCTGGAACTCCCGATCGCCGCGGGGCCGGCCGTTCGGGTACGCGTACGTGTGAGTGATCACACGGCCCGCGCGACAGCCCGGATCATGCCCGTGTGAGGATTCCTGCGCTGTAGCCGTCGGTCTGGGCGGGGCAGTAGACGTAGGAGGTGACACCGCTGCCGGCATTTCGCCATACCGGCGCGTGACGGGTGATCATGGGCCCTCCGCTCCAGGGGTCACAAAGAACGACCGCCTTGTACTGGCCTGAACCCGATTCGCATTCCGCCGCAGCGCTGATTCCGCGGAGTTCGTACCAGCAGTCCTCCGGCCACGCCGCGGCTGGTGCCGGGGCCGCGGCAGCAGCGGACGGGAGGCCGGCGACGATTCCGGCGGTCAGCGCGGCAACGCCGACCAGAGAGGAAATCCGCTTTCTCATGTGGAACTCCTAGTGAAGTCGCAGGTG
Source organism: Nocardiopsis mangrovi (assembly GCF_042653925.1). Lineage (NCBI taxonomy): Bacteria > Bacillati > Actinomycetota > Actinomycetes > Streptosporangiales > Nocardiopsidaceae > Nocardiopsis > Nocardiopsis mangrovi. The sequence continues at coordinate 134,994 of NZ_JBHSFQ010000008.1, read as the reverse complement.
AAAATTAGACCCGAGTTTCAATGCCGGCGTTCGTAGCCCGGCCGTTTCCCTGGCAATACGCGTAAGATATTTGGTTCCCGTAGTACATCCACGGGCCGTAGTGGTCCCTCACGTCTCCGTCGTCCGGGTCGGTGCACAGGACGATGGCCCGGAAGGACCCGCCGTTGGCGCTGCTGCAGGACGCGGCGGATCCCAGGTTCCACAGGTCGTACGTGCAACCGGTCGGGCGGGCCATGGCCTCAGCATCCGACGCGGCGCTCGCCGTCCCCGTCAAACCCATCGCGCACAGCGACACCAGGCCCAGCAGCATTATCGATCTCTTGAGCGCGGTCATTCGAAGTCCCTTCGTTCCGAGGTCGAATTCTTCAGGACCGGTCGTCCGCAGCGACATCAGCCGCGAATGTCGTCGATTCTGAGCGCATGGCTCTCTACACCACGCGCACACTTGTCCTCGCGGAGGCACGGCGGACACGGTGGAGTCCACGCGGCCCCGCGGCGCTCTCGTCCCTGAGCAGGGGCGAGGGGAGCGGTGGTGGGGCGGCGCGCCGGAGAGCACGCCGGGTCCGGCAGCGGCCGCACGCGCCCGGCGGCTCTGCCCGTCCTGTCGGGAGAGTTTCGGCGGAGCCCGAAACACCAGTGGGATCCCTGGCCACGGCCCCCGACGGTCCGGACGATGGCCACCCTGCGATCCGACTCCTGCCACATGGGAACGATCCTGTCCCACAGACACTCGAAAGTGACAGTGATGGACCGGACGGGCTCTGCGAGCGGGAACGCGAGCGAGCCCGATGAGAAGGGAACCCTGGTGATCGATTCGACCTTCACGGGCGAGGACTTCCCGCGGGAGGAGCGGTTCGAGCGATGGCGTGGCTGGGCGGCTGAGGTCTACGCCCCGATGGACATGCGCAGCGACCACACGCATGATTTCGCGTTCCGCCAGCGCCACCTGAATCTGGGGCCGACGGTGGTCTGGCCGGCGGACGTGCCCACGATGGTCCTGAGCCGGACGCCGGCGCTCGTCCGCGCCTCCGACCCCGGTATGTACCACATCGGGCTCGTCCGAAGCGGCGCCTGCGTCACCGACTGGCACGACCGCCGCCAGACCGTCCACCTCCCCGGACAGCTCCAGATCAACGACACCGCGCGCTCGTCCACGATGCGGTTCTCCGACAACGGAGACGGCCGCTACAGGGGGACCGGGATCAAGGTCCCCCGTGACCTCATCGGCCTGCCCGCCAAGCTCGTCGCCGAAGCCGCCCGCGCACCCATCTCCTACCGGGAGGGCGTGGGCGCCGTGCTGGCCGGCTTCGTCGCCCACGTCGCCGCCAACGCGGCGACCCTGAAGCCCGCCGACGCGTCCCGGCTGGGCACGGTGCTGGCCGACCTGGTCTCCACCGTGCTCGCCCGCGCCGTCGACCAGGAGAAGGCGCTCACCCCCGAGGCGCGCCGGCGGAGCCTGCTCCTGCGCGCGCAGGCGTTCTTCCTGACCAACCTGCACGACCCCGGCCTCGGCCCCGACGCCGCAGCCGCGCACCTGCACATCTCCGTGCGCCACCTGCACCAGCTGTTCGGTCCCACCGGCACCACCGCCGCCGCCTGGATCCGCACCCAGCGCCTCGACCGCGCCCACCGCGACCTCACCGACCCCGCCCTGGCCCACCTGCCCGTCAGCGCCATCGCCCGCCGCTGGGGGTACACCCACTCGACCACCTTCGGCCGCGCCTTCCGCACCGCCTACGACACCACACCCACCGACCACCGCCACCAGAGCCAGGACCGGGGCGCCTGCTAGCAAGGAATACGACTGCGGCACGGTCGAACTCCGCCAGATCCGACAGAGCCGACGAGAGATTCCTGGCTCGGCCCGCTGTCCGCAGCGCGATGTGCCGCATCGCGGAATCGTCGGGGCGAGCAGAATCGAGGCATTGGTGTCGTCGAGCATGAAGTGCCCACCGCACAGGTAGGCGTCCTCACCGGCCTCGGATCCGATCCGCACAGCGCCCGCGGCGCTGGCCGACCCGCACGCCCGGCGCGAGGTCGCGGCGCTGCTCGCCCGCCGGCTCGGGTTCGACCCGGGCCCGGCCGACGAGCTGCTGCGGGAGTGCCGGCGTTCGTTCGTCAACGTCTTCGACATCCTCGCCGACCGGTTGCGGTTCGTTGATCGAGGAGATCGACACCGCCCTCGCGGCGGCGCGCGGAGCGGGGACCCGCGGCCGATGAGCAGGGGCGCCGTCAGCGCCCGGCGGCACGGCGCCAGGCCTGCTGGAGCGGCCGGTAGTCGATCACCGTGATCTCCTCCTCCACGAGGAGGTCACGGGCCTGCGGCGAGGTCAGGAACGCGTGGTCCCTCCGCCGGACGCCCCTGCCGCCGTCGACGGCGTGCGCCGGGTCGGCGGGGCCGGGATGCACCGCCCACTCGCTGAGGCCGGGCGCGAGTCCGCGGAGGAGCCGGGCGTATTCCGCCTCCTTGGCGTCGGGGGCGAGGGAGAAGCTGTCCACGAACGGGTGGTCGACGACCGGCCGGCCGCGGCTGCGCAGCCTCTGGCGGGCGGGGTCGAGCCAGACCCGCACCGCCAGGCCGTATTCGTCGGCCAGCGCCACGGCGAGGTCGAGGATGTCGGTGCGACCGCCGTCGGCGAGGCAGTGGAAGTCCAGGTGTGTGGGTGCGAGGCCGGCGTCGGCCACGGCGTCGATCTGCGCGCGGAACTCCCGTTCGACATGGTCGGGGCGGGCCCGTGCGAGGAGCAGGGGAGCCTGCGCGGGTGTGAACAGCGTCCCGTCCGGGGCGAGCAGCGAGGACACCGTTCCTGCGGCGGCCCGCGGTCCCCACCGGGCGCCGGCGGTCTCGCAGACCAGGGTGAGGTGGATCCCGAACGCGATGCGGGGCCGTTCTCGCAGCAGCCGCAGGGCGTGGTCCGCGCCCGGGCACGGCACCATCACGCTGCAGGAGCCGGCGATACCGTTCTCGATCGAGTCGATGACCGCGGCGTTGATCGCGTGGTTCATTCCGAGGTCGTCGGCGTTGACGATGAGCACCCGGGCATCGGGCGGATGACCCAGGAGCTCACTCGATGCCGCCACGGGCATGGCGGGCGCGGGCTCAGGGGCGTCGCGTGCGTCCATGCCCGCAGTGTGGACGTGCGGCCGGCGCCTGCGCACGCGGTTTTCGCCCGCACGGGCCCGCATCCGCACCGCGGTGTCGTCGGCCCGTCGGCCCGTGGGCGTGGCTGCGGGGCCCGACCGATCCACCGTCCACCGCATGGGATGGTAGGGGCGTGTCCGGTGATCGAGGGAAGAAGACGCCTGAGAAGCGTGGTGACGGCCCGCGCATGCCGGCGTCCGACGTGCTCGCGGAGCTGCGTGAGCAGGTGATGTACGGGGGGATCACCCCCGGATCCCGGATCAACATCGACGCGGTGGCGCGCGACCTGGGGGTCTCGGCGACCCCGGTGCGCGACGCGCTGAACCGGCTCGAGGCGGACAGGCTCGTCGTGTACACCCAGGGCCGCGGATACACGAGCGCGCCGCTGCTGGACCTGGCCGGGCTGCGGGCGCTCTACGAGTACCGGCTGCTGATCGAGCCGTGGGCGGCCCGCCGGGTCGCCACCGACATCCTGGTCAACCCGGCGGGCGACCTGCGCCGGGAGCTGGCGCAGGCGGGGGAGCTGCTCTCGGGGGAGCGGACCGCGAAGCTCGACATCGTGATGCACGACGTCCGGTTCCACGAGACCCTGATCCGGGCCACCGGCAACCCGTTCGTCGTCGACGCCTACACCCAGACGCACTGCCACGTCCACACCTACCGGCTCTACGGAGACCGGGTCTCGCCCCGGGCGACGCTCGCCGAGCACACGGCCGTCGTCGACGCCGTCGCCGCGCAGGACGGCGACGGTGCCGCCGAGGCCATGACCGCGCACATCACCAACTCGTTCAGGCGGTTCGCGAGCACGCTGTCCGAGCGGTAGCGGTAGGCGTCAGCGCGGCCGGGCGATCAGGCGCGTATCGCTGGTCAGGGCCCGGGCCTGCTCGCTGAGGGTGAGGCCGAGGCCGGGTGCGGCGGACAGGTGCATCCGGCCGTCCGCGATGCGGATCCGCTCCTCGAACAGCGGCTCGAGCCATTCGATGTGCTCGACCCACACCTGGCCCGGGAACGTCGCCGCCAGCGGCAGGTGGAGCTCCATCACGAAGTGCGGCGCGAGCTGCAGCCGGGCGCGCCGGGCCTGTGCCAGGACGTCGAGGAACGGGGTGACCCCGCCGATCCGCGGGGCGTCGGGCTGGAGGACGCCGGCGGCGCCGTGGTCGATCAGCTTCTCGAGATCGGCGCTGCTGCCGGCCATCTCGCCGGTGGCGATGGGTGTGCGCACGGAGTTCGCGAGCGTGGCGTGCCCCGCGACGTCGTGGGCGGGGAGCGGCTCCTCGATCCAGGTCAGATCGAACTCTTCCAGGGCCTGGCACATGCGCTGGGCGCGCGGCCGGTCCCACTGCTGGTTGGCGTCGACCATGAGCGGGAGATCCGGTCCGAAGCGGTCGCGGACGGCGGCCACGCGCTGGAGGTCGACCCGGCGGTCCGGGTGGCCGACCTTCAGCTTGATTCCGCCGATGCCGGCGGCCAGCGACCGCTCGGCGGCCTCGATGACCTGCTCGATCGGGGCGTTGAGATACCCGCCGGAGGTGTTGTAGCAGGGCACCGAGTCCTGATGGGCGCCGATGAGCTTGGCCAGGGGCAGGCCCGCCCGGCGTGCCTTGAGGTCCCAGAGGGCGGTGTCGAAGGCGGCGATGGTCTGGATGCCGAGCCCGCTGCTGCCCGCGGAGGCGTTGAGCCAGACCAGCTTCTCCCACAGGCGGGAGATGTCGGCCGCGTCCTCATCGATCAGCGCGGGGGCCAGCTCGCACGCGTGCGCGTACTGGGCCGGGCCGCCGCTGCGCAGCGAGTAGCCGAACCCCATCCCCGCGCAGCCGTCCGAGGAGCGGATCTCGACGAGCAGCACGGCCACCTCGGTCAGCGGCTTCTGGCGTCCCGTGTAGACCTTGGCGTCGCTGATGGCGTGCGGGAGCGGGACCCGGACGGACGACACCCGGATCTCGGCGATCCGGTCGGGGGTGTACTCGGCCGGAGTGCGCAGTGGCGGGACGGGGGTGGCGGTCATGAGGTCCTTTCGGTGGGTGGGGGGAGCGTCGTCGGGCGTTGCGGCCACGGGTGATCGGGGGGCGCCGCCGGGATCGCACCGTAGGATGACCATGAATCAGATGTCAATGTCTGTTTTCCTATATGATCCCTCGCCGGGTCTCCCCGGACCGGTCGGCCGGCTGGTAAGAAGAACCGGAAAGAGGACCGACCGATCCACCGTCCGGCCCGAGAACCCGCGAACCCGCGGAATCGACCGCGCGTACGCCGATGCCGGAGGCCCGCTCGCCGGGGCGGCCGGCGTTCGGCGGCTGCGGCCACCGAACGCGAACCTGCTGGGGGAGAGCACCCATGACGAGACGCAACGGCACGATCGGCGTCCTGCTGCCGCGCGACACTCCGGCGCGCGACGTCATCGCCTTCGCCCGGCGCGCCGACGCCCGCGGTTTCGACGAGCTGTGGGTCGTGGAGGACCTCGGCTACCGCGGGGGACTGGCCCAGGCGGCCACGGTTCTCGCCGCCACGACGCGGATCCGGGTCGGCATCGGGCTGCTTCCGGCCGGCGCCCGCAACGTGGCCTTCACCGCCATGGAGATCGCGAGCCTCGCCCAATTCCACCCCGGCCGCCTCGACGTCGCCATCGGCCACGGTGTGCCCGCGTGGATGCGCGGCGTCGGCGCATGGCCCCAGAGCCCTCTCACCCTCCTGAGCGAGTACATCAGCGTCCTGAAGTCGCTGCTGAGCGGCCGGCTCGTGCAGCACGAAGGCCGGTATGTGCGCATCGACGGGCTGCGACTGGACGACAGCTCCCTCCCGGCGGCGGCCCCCATGGTGCTGGCGGGTGTGCGCGCCCCCAGGTCCCTGGGGGTGTCCGGCGAGGTGGCCGACGGCACCCTCCTCGCGGAGCCGGTCACACCCGCCTACGTGCGGCAGGCCCTCACCCACATCGCCCCCACCCGTCCGCACCGCCTGGTCGCCTACAACGTCGCGGCGGTCGACGACGACCCCGCGGCGGCGCTGGCGGCCGTGCGCCCCGCCCTCGACGTCGTCGGAGAGCCGGACTGGCGGCCCCACATCGCCCCGCTGCCCTTCCACGACGACCTCCTCGCCCTGCGGTCGCGCTGCGACGGCCCGCGGGAATTCGCCGGTGCCCTGCCGGACGAATGGGTGCGGCAGCTCGCCGTGGCGGGTACGCCGGGCGAGGCGCGGTCCCGGCTGGAGGACCTGTTCGACGCGGGCGTCACCAGCGCCGTCCTCACACCGGTGGGCCCCGACCACCTGGCGTCGCTGGACGCCTTGGCGGCGGTCCTGTGAAGGGTCCGCCAGGGGCTCCGCCGACTCCGCCCGGCGGCCGGTGACGGTCCGCCCGCGCCGCGGCCCGGCGTGGAGGGCCTCGTACCCGGGGGCTACAGTGCGCGGGTGCGAGTCAGCGAGACGTGCCGGAACGGCGAGCCCGGCGAGCCCGGCGAGCCGACGGTCCGGGCCGGGGGCGGCCTGCTCGATTGCGCCCTCTACCGGCGCGTCGAGGACGGTGCCGTCCTCGGCGCCCTCGTGTGGGACGCGGGGGCGGGCTGGCGGATGCTGTCATCCGGGGTGCTGGGCGGCGGGCTCGGGACGCGTTCGTTCGTGGTCAACGCCCAGGTGGCACACGGTTACCGGCGCATGGACCCCGCCGACCACCTCGGTGAGATCGCGGCGGCGGCCGGCGTGCGCGGCGCCGGTGTCGGCCTGCTCACGGCGGCCGAGGTCGGCGAGGCCGGGTCCGGCGCCGACGGCGGTGTGGAGGCGGTCGCGACGGCCGGCATCGGCCGCCCGACCTGGGCGGCGGCCGATCCCGTCCTGGACGAGGCCCGGCTCGGGGTCCCCGGCTCCGCACCCGAACCCGGGACCATCAACATCGTCGTGGCGATCCCGGCCGCGCTGTCCGACGCCGCCCTGGTCAACGTCGCGACGACCGTGACCGAGGCCAAGGTGCAGGCGGTCATGTCCGCCGGGTTCGCCTGCACGGGCACCGCCTCCGACGCCCTGTGCGTCGCCGTGCGGGATCCCGCCCGCCGGCGCGCGCCGGGACCGACGGCGGAGTTCGGCGGCCCTCGCTCGTATTGGGGCGCCCGCGCCGCCCGCGCGGTCCATGCGGCCGTACACCAGGCGGCCCGGCGCTACGCCGCGCGTGCGACCGCGGGATCCTGAGCATCGGCCCTGTGCATTCAGCGCATCGCCCGTCCACCGTCGCTGAGGACCGCGCCGGTGACGAAGGACGCGCGCTCCGAGTACGACCACTCGATGAGCGAGGCGATCCCGTCGGCGGGCCCAGGGCCGCCGACCCGCCCCGATCCCGCCCGGTCTTTTGCCGAAGCGACTCCGTGAGCAGGGGCGGCGCGGAGGTCTCCTACAGTGGGTGTTCGTGCTCTACGGCAGATCCGCGGAAATCAGCGCGCTCGACGGGGTGATCGCGCGGGCCCGCGACGGCTCGGGCGGTGCGGCAGTGGTCCGGGGCGAGGCAGGCGCGGGCAAGACCGCCCTGCTCGACGCGGCGGCCGTGCGCGGCGGCCCGATGCGGGTGCTGCGCACCACCGGCGTCGAGCCCGAGTCCGGCCTCGCGTTCGCGGCGCTGCACCAGGTGCTGCGGCCGGTGACCGGCTTGCTCGGCGCGCTCCCCGAACCGCAGCGCGACGCCGTGCGCGCGGCACTGGGGCTCGCCGCGGGCGGGGCCGGCGACCCCTACCTGCTGGGCGCCGGCGTGCTCTCGCTGCTGGCCGAAGCCGCCGCGCCGGACGGGCTGATCTGTGTGGTCGACGACGTCCAGTGGGTCGACCGGGCCTCGGCCGACGCGCTGCTGTTCGCCGCCAGACGGCTGTCGGCGGAGAAGATCGCGATGCTGTTCGCCGTGCGCGGGGACGCTCCGGTCAAGGGTGTGCCGCTGACCGTGGAGGTGGGCGGCCTGCCCGCGTCCGCGGCGGCCGAGATGCTGGCGTCCCGCCACGGTGTGGCGCCGGGTGTCGCCCGCGAACTCGTCGAGCTGACCCGCGCGAACCCCCTCGCCCTGGGCGAGATCGCCGCCCGCCTGACGCCCGCGCAGCTCGCCGGACGCCGGCCGCTGCCCGACCCGCTGCCCGGCGGCGCCCGGCTGTTCGGCGATGGGGTGGCGGCGCTGTCCGATGCCGCCCGGCACCTCGCCCTGGCCGCCGCCGTGGAGCCCGAACTCGCCCCCGTCCTGCTCGCCACCGAACGGTTCTGCGCCGGGGGAGCGGTCCGGCCCGGCGGCGACACGGGGGGCCGGACCGGGCGGGCGGCACTGGCCGAGCTGGAGGAGTCCGGTCTGGCCGGCCTCTCGGGGACACGCCTGCACTTCCGCCACCCGCTCATCCGGTCGGCGGTGCACGAGGCGGCCGCCCCGGCCGACGTCCGCCGGATGCACGCCGCCCTGGCGGAGGTGACCGAGGGCGACGCCCGCGCCTGGCACCTGGCCGGAGCCGCCATGGGCCGGGACGAGCGGGTCGCCGCCGCTCTGGCGGCCGCCGCGGAGCGGGCGCGCGACCGCGGCGGGTACGGCACCGCCGCCACCGCCCTGGCCAGGGCCGCCGAGCTGACCCCCGAGCCGCGCGCCCGCGCCGCCCGGCTGAAGGACGCCGCCGTCGCGGCCTGGCTGGGCGGCCGCCCGGGTCAGGCGGAGTCGCTGCTGGCCGAGGCCCGCGACCAGGCCGGCGCCGATGCCGGCCTGGCCATGGAGATCGCCCAGCTGCGGGGCCGGTTCGAGCTGAACTCCGGTAACGCGGCCGAGGCCGTGCGGATCCTGGCGGCGGGCGACAGCCTGGGCATGCTCGCCGATGCCGCGGAGGCCGCCTCCTACGTCGGCGACACGGCGGCCGTCGTCGAGCTCGGGCGCAGGGCGGCGGCGCACCCCGAGGGATTCCTGCGCGACGCAGTGGCCGGGATCGGCTTGGCGCTGGACGGCGACGCCGCCGGGCCGGTCCTGCTGCGGCGGGCGCTGGCGCGGGCCGGCGAGCTGGGGGAGGCGGCGGAGTACCTGTGGGCGGCGGCCGCGGCCAGCCAGCTGGGCGAGTCGGACGTGGCCACCGAGATGGCCGACCGGGCCGGACGGGTGGCCCGGGTGTCGGGGATGACCGGGCAGTTGCCGGTCGTGCTGGAGTTCGTGGCGACGGCCGAGCGCCTGGCGGGGCGGCTGGCGAGCAGCCGTGCCGTCTCCGAGGAGGGCCTGGAGCTGGCCCGCGAGGCCGGCTACGCGAACACGGTGGCCGCGCACCTGGCCAATCTGGCGGTACTGGCGGCGCTGCGCGGCGAGGAGGACGCCTGCGAACGGCGGGCCCGTGAAGCGCTGGCCATCGCCGTACCGCATCGGGTGGGCCTGCGGGCGGGGGTCGCCGCCTACGCGCGGGCGCTGCTCGACCTGTGCCTGGGACGCTACGCGACGTCGCACGAGCGTTTCTCGGCCCTCGTCGCGGCCGGGCCGGGTCTCGGGCATCCCACCGTGGCCGGGCGGACGGCGCCGGACCGCGTGGAGGCCGCCGTCGGCGCGGGCGACCACGCGGGTGCGCGGGCGGCGCTGGAGGACTACCGGCGGTGGTCGGCGCACGCCGCGACGCCCGAATCGCACGCGCTGCTGGCCCGCTGCCGGGGCCTGGCCGAGTCCGCCGAGGACGCCTTCGGTGAGGCGCTGCGGCTGCACACCAACCCGTTCGAGGCGGCCAGGACGGCCCTGCTGCTGGGCGAGCGGCTGCGCCGCGCGCAGCGGCCGGGCGAGGCGCGGGCGCACCTGCGGATGGCGTGGGAGACGTTCGAGCGGGCGGGCGCGGGGCCGTGGGCCAGGCGCGCGCGGGGTGAGCTGCGGGCGGCGGGCGAGAGCGGGCAGGCGCCGCGCCCGGCGGTGCTGGACGCGCTGACCCCGCAGGAACTCCGCATCGCGGGCCTGGTCGCCGACGGGCTGTCGAGCAGGCAGGTCGCCGCCCGGCTGTTCCTGAGCCCCCGCACGGTCGAGTACCACCTCTACAAGATCTATCCGAAGCTGGGCATCGGCTCGCGCACGGAACTCGCGCGGCTGGTAGTTCTACAGAAGGCACCCGTAGCGGCGGAGGACATGCTCTGAGACATGCGAGACGTGAACATCTGGAGTGAAGAGTTCGGCGCCGTGACCGATGCGCCGATCCTGCTGATCATGGGGTCGATGTCGCAGGGCGTCCTGTGGCCGGACGCGTTCGTCGGCCGCCTCGCCGCCGGGGGCCGCCGGGTGATCCGCTACGACCACCGCGACACCGGCAGGTCGGACACCGTCGACTTCGCGGCGGAGCCGTACACGTGGAACGCCGTCAAGAACGACGTCTACCGCGTGCTGGACGCCCACGGCCTGGAGAGCGCGCACCTGGTCTGCCATTCGGCGGGCGGGCTGCTCGGCCAGTTCATCGCGGTGGAGCGGCCGGAACGGGTGCGCTCGCTGACCGTCATCGGCTCCTCGCCGCTCGGCGGGGGCGAAGGCCGGGTGATCATGCGGGCGCTTATGGGGCAGCCCCAGCCCGAGGGGAGCCTGCCCGAGCCGGCGCCGGAGTTCACGGCGTTCTACCGCGCGCTGATGGCCGCACCGCCTGCTCAGGACCGGCGCACCCGGATCGACGCCATGATCGCCGAGCAGCGCCTGCTGCACGGCACCGGGCTGCCGTTCGACGAGGACGCGGCGCGCCGGCTTCAGGAACGCGTCCACGACCGGGCCCGCGACCTGTCGGCGGTGGCCAACCACCGGCTGGCCGCGGCGGCCGATCCGGACTTCGAGCCGGTGGGCGCGCTGCACCGGGTGAAGGCGCCCACCCTGGTCATCGAGGGCACCCACGAGCCGGCCAAACCGGGCCACAGCGCGATCATCGCCGAGCAGATCCCGGGGGCGCGGCTGATGATCGTGGAGGGCTTGGGCCACACGCTGCCGCCGCAGGTGCACGGGGAACTGGCCGCCGCCGTCCTCACGCACACGGCCGGATGACGTCCGCCGGGCGGATGGGTGCGGACGGCGCCGCACGGGCGGACGTCACCCGCGCCGCGCCGCCCGATCTGCGCCGCGTGCCCTCTCCGCCTGTGTGGAGGGCCCGGACGCGATGGGGTTGCGCCGGATCCCGGTCGACGACCTGGACCGGCGGCCACGCCCATTGCCGGACGCTGATCCCCGGTGTGCGGGAGAACCGGAGCTGCCCGCGGGTGCCGTCGACCGCGACGCCCGGCCAGGATACGGCGATGCGCGATGGCCGACGAGTCCGTCGCACACCGCAGAGGGGGCAAGCGCGAGCACGTCGAGCTCGATGACGGTGCCGCCGCGTGGAGCGAGGCGGTCCCGCGGAACGCGGGGTCATCGCGTTCCACGCGGGCGGTGGATCTCGCCGGGCGGCACCCGGACACGCCGCCGTCCACACGGCGATCAGGCCGGCCCCGGCGCTCTCACGCCGGGGACCACTCCGCCCGGCGGGCACGGGCGAAGCCGGCGAAGGAGCGAGGAGGCCGGCCGGTCAGGCGGTGGACCGTGTCCGTGACGAGGTCCTCGCGGCCCGTGGCGATGTCGGCGTCCACTCCGGCCAGCGCCGTTGCGAAGGGATCCGGCATCCCCGCGTCCGCGTTGCGGCGGGCCAGCTCGGCCACCGGGACCGATATGTGGCGCACCGGCCGCCCGGCGGCCTCGGCGATGAGCGCCGCCGCCTCCGTGTACCCGAGCGATTCCGGCCCGGTGAGCACGTGCTCGCCGGCGACCGGCCCCGGCGCCAGCAGGACCTCCGCCGCGACGGCCGCGATGTCGGCGGCGTCGATCCAGCCGAGCCGCCCCTCGCCCGTCGCCGAGCGGATCTCCCCGTGCTCCCGGATGCCCGCGGCCAGCGGGTGCGCCCCGGTGAAGTTCTGCATGAACCCCGATGGCCGCAGCACCGCCCACTCCGGGAACGACCGCACGGTGTCGACCAGCTCCGCGACGCCCCGGGCACCGCGCAGCCGGGCCAGCGAGCCGAGCAGCACCACGCGCCGCACCCCGGCGGCCCGTGCGGCCGCCAGGAAGGGCCCGGCCATCGGCATGGGGTCCAGGGTCAGCAGCGGCGGCACCAGGTACACCGCCTCCGCGCCGGCGAGCGCCCGGCCATGCGTTCCGGCGTCGGCCCAGTCGAAGGGCACGCCGTCCGGCCCCGGCGTGCGGCTGGCCGCGCGCACGTCCGCGCCGCGGGCCCGCAGCGTCTCGGTGAGGGGGCGGCCGGTGTTGCCGGTGCCGCCGGTGACCAGGACCGTCACGCCTCCAGCTCCTTGCGCGGCGCTGCCGCGTCGCCGCCGGCGCGCGCCGCCTGCACCGGGCTCCAGTAGTCGCGGTATCCGGTGATCGACCCGTCTTGCACCGTGATCACGGCGATGTAGTCCATCCGGTAGGGCGCGCCCGTGCGCACCGTGCGGCCCTCGGCGCTGAACTCGGCGACGACGGTCTCCGGGTCCCCGGTGCGGTGCACGCGCACCGCCGGGATGCCGGTGACGTCGTACACGTCGGTGTATCCGGCCAGGTAGTCGCGGACGGCCTCTCGTCCCTCCAGCCGCTTGGGGGCCCCGGCCTCGGCGAACGGGAACTCCGCCGTCCCTTCGGGTGCCCACAGCCCGGCGATGCCGTCCATGTCCTTGGTCGCCAGCAGGTCCAGCATCCGCCGGAACACCCCTTCGGGTGATCGGTCCATCTCCACCTCCGTTGCTCGGATCGGTCACCCGCCACCTTGGCGGGGCGCGGCACCCGGGGGAACGGCCGAGTCGTCCCCGGACCAGCGGTCCGTGGCTCGCCGCCCGCGCGCGTGGCACGCTGGGGGCGTGGACAAGCGAGAACTCGGCGCGTTCCTGCGCGCCCGCCGCGAGGCCCTGCGCCCGGCCGATGTCGGCCTTCCCGAACTCGCGGGCGGGCGCGCGCGGCGCACGCCGGGGCTGCGGCGCGAGGAGGTCGCCGGCCTGGCCGGGGTGTCGGTGAACTACTACGAGCGCCTGGAGCAGGCCCGGGCGCCGCGCCCGTCACCGCAGGTGGTCGACGCGATCGGGCGGGCCCTGGAGCTGTCGGAGGCGGAACGGGCGCACCTGTCCCGGCTCGCCGGGCACGCGTCGCCCGCACGGCCCGGCGGGGCCGAACAGGTCCCGCCGGGGGTGCGCGTCCTCCTGGACCGGATCGGCCCGGTCGCCGCCTACGTCTGCGACGCCGGCCACGACATCCTGGCTTGGAACGATTTTGCGGCGGCGCTGATCACGGACTTCGGCGCGCTGCCCCGGGCCGAGCGCAACGTGCTGCGGCTGGCCATGCGCCTGGGCGGGACGGCGTGCTCGGCGCACCCGGAGGCGGCGGGCGGGTTCGAGGCCCAGGCGGCGGCGCAGTCGCGCGCGGCGCTGGCCCGCCGTCCGCACGACTCCGCGCTCCGGCGGTTGGTCGGCGAGTTCGCCGAGCGGGCACCCGGGTTCGCGGCGGAGTGGCGACGCCATGACGTCCGGCCGCGGGCGACGCTGCGCAAGCGCGTCGACCACGGCGAACTCGGCGTGCTCGACCTCGACTGCCAGACCCTCGACGTGCCCGGCGCCGACCTGCGCGTGGTCATGCTCAGCGCCGGACCGGGCACCCTCGCCCACGACAAGCTCACCCGCCTCCAGCTCCGCCTCGCGGCCCCCGATTCCGTGCGGCGCCCGTAGCGCGACCGGGGCGGCGCGGCCCCGGTCGCTCGCGGGCGCCCGGGGCGGCGTTCGCGGTCCGCGCGACCGCCCGTCCACGGCCGGCACCACCGGCAGTCCGGCGCGGCGCATCCGGTCGACCAGCTGTTCCAGGTTCTGCACACCGGGCCCGGGCACGTACCCCGCGTCGGGCCCGTCCTCGCGGAGCACCCCGAGTGTCCCGCGCGGCTCGGCGAGCGCCGCCCGCCCGGTCGCGGCGATCGTCTCCAGGGCCCCTTTTGGCCCGCGCGGGGGCGGAGTCGATGGCGCAGGTGGCGCCGTCGGCCTGTACGACGATCACGCTCAGGTTGCGGGCCACCACATCGTGCGTCTCACGGGCGATGCGCGCCCGCTCCGCGGGGATCGCCGCGTGCGCGCGGGCGTCCCGCTCGCGTTCCAGCCCTTCCGCGCGCTCCTCCAGCCCGACGGGGTAGTCGCGGCGGACCTTCGCGTAGCGGCCGGTGACCCAGAAGAGCGGGACGAGGACCGTGTAGAACACGAACACGTCCCCGTCGCCCCGGTCCGAGTGGGGCGCGTCGGCGATCACCGGCGCCAGGCCGACCTCGGTGGCCGCCAGCGCGGCCCGCGACGGGCCGCCACCGTGTACAGGGGGCCCCAGGACCGCGAGGTCGGCCGTGATCAGGTCGACCTGAACGGCCGCTTCGCGAGGGCGACCGCGGGGACGGCGGCGAGCGCGCCGACCGGGTACCGGCGCCGCAGCGCCGGCGGCGGCAGGAGCCCGAACGCGGCCGCCGTGTGGGCCACCACGGGGATGCCGCCCGGGGCTTCGGTTCCGGCGTAGCCGACGGCCCGGAGGAGGTGGAGCAGGAGGAAGGGGGCCAGGGCGACCGCGTCCACGAGCGCCTCACGCCGGCGCAGCACGCTTCGGGCGTCGCCGAACATCCGGTCGGCCTTTCGCATCCGGCCCGCGCATGCGAGGAATGGCCGCTTCGCTCCCTGTCGGGGCCGCGCCGATCATTCCGCCGGCGCGTGGCCGGCCGGGCGGGGCGGGTACGGCCCGCGCGGCCGGCCGGCGGCGGCTCGGCGTCATCCTTCAGGAGCCGCGGCGTGATCCTGCGCCGAGCCGGTGCCCGGCGGGGACTGGTGGTGGTGGCGGTAGTCCGTGGGGGTCATGCCGTGCGCGGTGCGGAAGGCGCGGGTGAAGGCCGCTGGGCGGGGGAAGCCCCACCGATGGCCGATGGCGCCGACGGACATGTGGCACAGGGCGGGGTCG
Organism: Nocardiopsis mangrovi; assembly: GCF_042653925.1. Taxonomy (NCBI): domain Bacteria; kingdom Bacillati; phylum Actinomycetota; class Actinomycetes; order Streptosporangiales; family Nocardiopsidaceae; genus Nocardiopsis; species Nocardiopsis mangrovi. The sequence goes on along the minus strand of NZ_JBHSFQ010000008.1, from coordinate 119,938 downwards.
GCGAGGTCGCGGCGCGCGAGTTCCAGGCGCTGGGTACGGATCCACGCCGACACCGTCGTGCCCGTGGGTCCGAACAGCTGGTGGAGGTAGCGCACGGAGACGTGCTGGGCGGCGGCGACGGCGTCGGGCGTCAGGTCGGTGTGGTGCAGGTGGTCGAGGATGAACGCCTGCGCGCCCAGAAGCAAGGTGCGCCGGCGGGCCTCGGGGGTGAGCGCCTTGTCCTCGTCCGCGGCGTGGGTGAATACCGCGGCGACCAGGTCGGCCAGCACGGTGCCGAGGCGGGGGCCGTCTGCGGGGTTCAGGTTTTCCGCGTCGGCGATGAGGTGGGTGAGGAATCCGGCCAGCAGGGAACCCGGGCCCTGACGCGCTGAGATCGGGCCGCCCAGCGCACGGTCGGTCAGCTTGCGGGGCAGGGCGACCAGGTCCATGGGCATATCCGTGCAGATCGCCCTGACCAGGCCGTCGTCGCTGGTGGAGGTCATCTCGCAGCGCTGGGAGGTGTCGTTCGTCTGCAGCTGGCCCACGCGGTGCACGGTCTGGTGGCCGTCGCGGTCGGCGGCCATGTAGCCGTGCTGGATGTAGGTGATGTGGAAGCGCTCGGGGTCGGAGGCGCGGACCAGTGCGTGGGTCCGCTTGAAGACCACGGGGTCGTTGGCGATCCTCCACACCTGCACCGGTCCGACGCCCATGACACGGCCGTGGAACCGGAAGTCCTCGGTGTGTTCGCTTCGCAGGTGCATCGGCGCGTGGGTGCCGTTCATCCACTGCCACCACCAGTCGAACCGCTCCCGTTGCGGAAATTCGCGGCTGTCGATCAGCTTGGTGAACACCGTCGTCCGTCCTCCTGCGGTGCACTCGGGCCTGCCCACGGCGGCCCTGAACGGCGGGCGCATCGTCGCGCGCCCGCTCGATGCCCGTTCACGCGGCCTACGGCTCCTCCACCGGCGATCACCCCGAGGCGTTCTCACATGGGCCGGATGAGCGGACGGACAGGGCGGGGCTGCGGGCATCCGATTCTCCCCGGTTTCCGGCGCCATGGCCAGACGTGCGGAGGTGTTTCGGCCTCCGCTGAGATCTCCTGCTCATGGGCGTCGGAGGGCCGGCCGCGATCGCGCGGCGGCCGCTCCGGCGGCGAAGCGGCGCCGGAAGTCGGGGCGCCGGGCGGGTTCAGGGCGCACGACACAGGGAACGCCCCGGCCGTGAGACGGCGGGGGCGCTCCGTCGCATTCGGGGGTCAGCCACACCAGCCGGGGCTCACGATGGGGCTCCGTGCGATCTGTCCGCTCGGGTTCCTGATCTCGCCCTGGTAGCTCACGCACACACCGCGCGTCGGGCCCTCGGCCGCGGCGTAGTGCGAGTAGTAGTCGCCGTCGCGGTGGAAGCCGGTACTGGGATGCATGTACAGGTAGGACTCGGTCCAGGTCGCCACACCGTGCACCGAGGAGTGCGTCTTGAGGGTGACGACGCAGTTCTCCTGGTAGGTGCCGCTCCACAGCAGGTACACCGTGCCGAGCCGGGTGCCGGAATTGGTCGTGGCCGCCCCGGAGTCCTGGTTGATGTAGCCGCCGCTGGACCACCCGCACCCGTCCCCGGCGCGCACGGCCTCATCAAGGGTGTGGGCCGCGGCGGGGCCGGCCGTGGCGAGTACGACGCCGAGCAGTGCGGCGGCGAGGACGGAGATCCGGCCGCCCGCGCGCGCGGCGCGGCGGGATCGTTCGGGCACGGGCATGGCATGTTCTCCTGATGCGCTGGGGGATGGCTCTTCGCCGTGGCATCAGGATGCGGGACATCTCCAGGGACATCATCGGCGCCGAGTGCCCGATCGCTTGACGATGCGTCCACTCACTCCGGTCCTCCAGGCGCACCTTCGAGGTGCGGCCATTGGACGCCGACGCCCTCGGGGCCCGTACGGACCCACTCGTCGCCTATCGGGGGTGGCGGTCGCGGTGGCCGATGAGTGCGGCGATGCCGTCGAGGATGCGGTCGAGGCCGAAACCGGTCATATGTTCCCCGGCGATGCGGGTGGGGGGTGGAGGCGGTGAGGATGTACTCGTCGACGACCGCCCGGAGGGCGGGGAAGCGGTCGGCGTCGACCTTTGAGAAACCGCTTCCGCGGCGCGGCACGCAGGGCCGTCGCGGGAGATGGTCGGCGCGGGGACGGCGTGTGTGTTCGGTGGGGACCGCCGAATGGGGGAGGAGGCGTCGATCCCGGTGGTGCGGTGTGCTGCTGCCGTGATCAGGCGGCGCTTCGGGCCGGGGCCGCGCGCTCCAGTCTGGTCCAGCCGGTCCAGCCCCGTTTCTCCAGCAGCTCGACCAGCCGGCGGGCCTGCGGCAGGGTGTCGAATACCAGCTCGTCCATCAACCGGGCGAAGGCCGGCTCGATGCCGACGTCGCAGACGTGGTCCTCGCCCTGCTCGTCGGCCATCCGCGTGATGTAGGCGGCCAGTTCGTCGGCCAATTCGACCAGCCGCGGGTCCGTACCGGTCCGGTCGAGGGCCCGGCCGAGCGTGCGGTAGAAGTCCACGACCTGGGGGTCGTGGATCTGCTCCCGCTTGCGCGCCACCCACTCCGCCACCCGCTCGGGCGAGTGCGCGGCCAGTGGGATCCAGCCGTCGCGTTCGACCCGCACGATCCGCTCGTCGACCCCGAGGTCCCGCAGGCGGCCGAGGAACGCGACGACCTCCGGGGGCAGCGCCAGGCCGTCACCGGAGGCGAGGCGGGCGATGCGCTCGCGGCGCCGCTGCCGCTCCCGGATCTCCTCCCGGAGCCGCCGGTCGATGTCCGCGACCGCCGCGGCGAACCCCTCGTCGCGGGCCTGGAGCAGCTCGCGCACGCGTGCCAGCGGCACCCCGGCCTCGGCGAGGGTCCGGATCCTGAGCAGCGTGACCACGGCGCCGGCGTCGTACCTCCGGTAGCCGGAGCGGTCCCGTTCCGGCTCCGGCAGCAGCCCCTTGGCGTGGTAGTGCCGCACCGCGCGCACCGTCACCCCGGCGCGCGACGCCAGCTCGCCGATGGTCAGCATCGCGCCGGCCTCCTCAGGGGTGTCCACGACGTAGTACCCCGACAGTCTGCCCGCCGGACCGCGTCGTGGCCAAAGGGGCCGGGGCCGCCCGCGGGGTCCGGCGTCAGGACGCCCGGGGCCGGCGCGTGCGCCTCCGGCTCTCCTTCTCCAGCGCCTTCACCAGCTGGGGCTTGGTCATCGTCGACCGCCCGGGCACGTCCAGCTCCCGGGCGCGCGCGTACAGGTGCTCCTTGCTGGCGTTGGCGTCCACGCCGCCGGCGGTGCCGCGGCTCCCGCGCTTCAGGCGGGCGCGCGGGTCGGCCGCGCGTGCGTCGCTGGCACCGCGCCTCTCCTTGCGCTCCCAGCGGTCCCCGACCTTCTCATAGGTCCGCTTGAGCGCGGCGTAGGCGACCCGGTGGGCGCGCTCGCCCTCGCCGTAGGTCTTCACGGCGGAGTCATGTGCTTCGGCCCAGGTGTCGCGCGCTTTGCGCGGCGACCGCCGCAGTGTGTCCGGCAGGCTCTCCCGTCCCGGCATGGCACCTTCTCCTTCGAACGATCGGGTGTTCCCGCTCCGCGTCCGCACCCCGGCGGCCGTCCGGGCGGCCGGCAGGTCCGATGGGCGCACGGGTCCCGATCGGAACCCGCCGGACGACGCGCACGTTCCGACTCCGCTCCAGCCGGTCATGAGGGCGGGCGGCCGATTTCCGGTCCGCTACCGCCATCGCACCGGGGTTAAACCCCGCCGCCCCGGCGCAGCCGGTGGAGCGGGCCATGAAACGAGGACCGTTTCCTCGGCCGGCGACGGTCCCGCTTGCAGCGGCCCTTGCCATAGGCCTCGGTCATGCCCCCGACGATCGTGGAAATCGGGGAATTGCGTCCCGTCCTGGATGAAGAAGACCCGCTTCCAGGCGACTGGTCTACTCGGTTGCTATGGTCTCCACATGCCGGTCACCGCACGCAACACGGACACCCGGCGGACCATCCTCGATACCGCCCAGCGGATCATGGCCCGCAAGGGGTACTCCGCTGTCGGTATCAACGAGGTGCTCGCGGAGGCCGGCGTACCCAAGGGGTCCTTCTACCACTACTTCGCTTCGAAGGACGCTTTCGGTGAAGCGATCCTGAGGAGCTACTTCGCGGACTACCTCGCGGACATGGACGGCGTTCTCGCCCGGTCCGGCCAGTCGGCGGCCGAGCGGCTGATGGCCTACTGGCAGCAGTGGCGGGAGGCGCAGAGCGTCGAGGAGTGCCAGGGCAAGTGCCTGGCCGTGAAGCTCGGCGCCGAGGTCGCCGACCTGTCGGAGCCGATGCGCCTGGCCCTGAAGGAAGGCACGAGCTCGATCGTCGACCGCATCGAGCGCACCATCGCCGGCGGCCTGGAGGACGGATCCCTCTCGGTCGACGGTGATCCCCGTGACGTGGCACAGGCCCTGTACGACATGTGGCTCGGCGCGAGCGTCATGTGCAAGATCCATCGCAGCCTGGCGCCGCTCGACACCGCCGCGGTGGTGACCCGCCGGCTGCTGCACCTGTAGAAGGCCCGCGCCCATGCCCGATCGGTCGTGGGGACCTTTTCACCTGAAAATAGTAGACTGGTCTACTTATGCACCAAGGAGTGTCATGAAGGTTCTGATCGTTCTCACCTCGCACGACGAGCTGGGCGACACCGGCCGTAAGACCGGGTTCTGGCTGGAGGAGCTGGCGGCTCCGTTCTACCGCTTCAAGGACGCCGGCGCGCGGATCGTGCTCGCCTCGCCCAAGGGCGGCCGCCCTCCGGTGGACCCCAAGAGCAACGAGGCCGATTTCCAGACCGACGACACCCGGCGCTTCGAGGCCGACCCGGAGGCGACCGAGGCACTGGCGAACACCGTGCGCCTGGACTCGGTGTCGGCCGCCGACTTCGACGCGGTCTTCTACTCCGGCGGGCACGGACCGCTCTGGGACCTGGCCGAGGACGCCTTCTCCGCCCGGCTGATCGAGTCGACCCTGCGCTCGGGCAAGCCGGTGGTACTGGTGTGCCACGCTCCCGGCGTACTGCGGCACGCCGTCGAGGAGGCCGGCACCCCGCTGGTCGCGGGCAGGAAGGTCACCGGATTCGCCAATTCCGAGGAGGAGGCCGTCCAGCTCACCGATGTCGTCCCCTTCCTGGTCGAGGACGAACTCACCAGGCTCGGAGGCGTCTACTCCAAGGGCGGCGACTGGCAGCCCTATGTCCTTCGGGACGGTCTGCTGATCACCGGGCAGAACCCGGCCTCCTCGGGTCCCGCGGCCGACGCCCTGATCGAGCTGTTCGACACGGGCGGCGTGTGAGCGGGGTCAGTTCTGGCCGGTGATGTGGGTGTGGAGTTCGTCGAGGGTCTGGCGGATGAGGCGGGAGATCTGCATCTGGGAGACGCCGATGGTGCCGGCGATCTCGGACTGGGTCTTGTTGCCGAAGTAGCGCATGAGCATGATGCGGCGCCGGCGGTCGGGGAGTGTGGCCAGGGCGGCTTTCAGTGCCTCGCGGTCGATGACGCGCTGGAGGTCGTCGTCGTGTTCGCCGAGGGCGTCGGCGAGGGTGTCGGGGTCGCCGTCGTCGTCGGTGCCGCGGGGTGCGTCCAGGGAGAGGGCGGAGTAGGCGGTCGCGGCCTCCAGCAGCTCGTTCGTCTCCCGCACGTCCAGGCCGAGTGCCTCCGCGGTTTCGGGCGTGGTGGGGGTGCGCCCGTGCTCTTGGGTGAACTCCTCGGTGAAGCGGTTGAGCTCGGCGCGCTTCTCCTGGTGCTTGCGCGGGACGCGGATGGCCCAGGTGGTGTCGCGGAAGTGGCGCTTGAGCTCGCCGGTGACCGTGGGCAGCAGGTAGGAGATGAACGGCTTGCCGTGGCCGGGGTCGTAGCCGCTGATGGCCTTCATCAGGCCGAGCATGGCGACTTGTTCGAGGTCGGCGGCGGGTTCGCCGCGGCCGCGGTAGCGGCGCGCCTGGCCGCGGGCCAGGGGTGTGTACATCTCGACCACGCGGGTGCGGATGCGGGCGGCCTTGTCGGCGTCGCCGGGGGTGTGGCGGGGGGCGAGGCGGGCGAGGTCGCCGAGGAGGTCCTCGGCGCTGGCCGGGGACACGGCGGTTTCGGCGGCGGGGCGTTCGGCCGTGTGGTCGAGGACGGTCCGGTCGCGCCGGGGGCGGTCACGGACGGGTCTGGTCGCTGCGGTCGGGCGGTTGCGGTTGCGGTGGCGTGCGGATGCTGTGGGTGTGCCCATGAGTGGACGGTCCCTTCCAGCGAGCCGGTCGTCGCTCGCGGTCGACATGGTGCGGCGGGTGCCGCGTGTGGCCGGTCGCGCGGGGTGGGGGCGGGGGTGCCGCTCGGCGCGGAGGTGGCCGGATGTCGTATTCGCGTTGTGCTGGGCCCAAATTCCTCCCGTGCCCGGCTCTCCGATGGGCAAACACCCGCGGCCGCCGCCAGGGCCGACCACCATCGGTCACCGGCTCCGGAGGCGCCGTCTCCGGCCGCGACAACGGCCGGGAACCGCGCGCCTCCTGCGCACGGCCGCGCCGCGGTGGATGGGGTGCCGTGCCCGCCGTATCAGCCCCGCGCGCGCAGGCCGTCCACGATCAGGCCGAGGATGCGGCGTGCGCGTCCGGCCGCCTCGGTCCCGTCCAGCCGGGACAGGGAGCCCAAGAGGATGAGCACGTCGTGGGCATCGACGTCGACGCGGATCGAGCCTTCGCGCTTGCCGGCGTCGAGCAGGAGGTCGACGGCCTCGCCGATCGGCCCGCTGTGGCTCGCGGCGAGTGCATGACCCGACCGCGGTTCCAGCGCGGCGAGGACGCCGCGCTTCACGCGTGCGTAGTCGGCGACCTCGTCGAGCCAGCGGCGCAAGGCCGCCACCGGCTCGTGCTGTTCGAGCAGTGACGCAGCGGAGGCCACGAGCCGGTCCACGTCGGCGCGGTAGACCTCCGTGAGCAGCGCCTCGCGCGTCGGGAAGTTGCGGTAGAGGGTTCCCTGCCCGACGCCGGCCGCCTTCGCCACCGCGTTCATCGGCAGGTCCGACGTCGAGCTCAGCAGCTCACGGGCGACATGCAGGATGCGCGTCCGATTGCTGAGCGCATCCGCGCGCGTCCTGCGCTCGGCCATGCCGGGGACCCTCCTTGCTAAGTGGACACGTGTCAACTTACCCGGCCAGGAGGCGGCATGCCGGAACGGCCGGACCCCATCACCGGCAAGACCATCGTGGTCACGGGCGCCAGCAGCGGCATCGGACGCGAGACCGCGACCATGCTCGCCCGGCGCGGAGCCTCGGTGGTGCTCGCCGCACGGCGCCGCGAGCGCATCGACATCCTCGCCGAGGCGATCGCGGGTGCGGGCGGACGGGCACTGGCCGTGCCGACCGACGTCACCCGCATCGGCGATGCCCAGGACCTCGTCGACAGGACCCTCGCGGAGTTCGGCCGGCTGGACCAGCTCGACGTCGGCGGCTGGTCGGCCATGATCGACGCCAACGTCCGCGGCCTCCTGCACGGCCTCGCCGCCGCCCTGCCGGTCTTCCGGCGCCAGGGACACGGCCACGTGATCACCACCGTCTCCACCTCGGGCATCACGATCTCCCCCACGGTGGCCGTCTACGCGGCCACGAAGAACGCGGCGCGCACGATCATGGAGGGCCTGCGCACGGAATCGACCGACGGCGTGGTCCGCACGACCGAGATCTCACCCGGCTTCGTCCGGACCGAGCTCGCCGACGGCATGGAGCCCCGAGCCCGGGAGCAGATCCAGGCGGGCATGCGCGAGTTCGGGCTCGCCCCGGTCGCGGTCGCCCGCGCGGTGTGCTTCGCCATCGAGCAGCCCGATGACGTCGAGATCGGGTCCCTCACGATCCGACCGACCGTTCAGGGCTGAACCGATCCCGGACCCGCGCACCGCCCTCCCGATCCCCGGCATTGGGGAACACCGATGACGGCCGGCCTCCCGCCGCACGGCCGTCCGGGGAGCGTCGGGGGTCCCGGGGTAGGAGGGACGCCCTGCGGGGATGCCGGTGTCGCCTGGGGCGAGGCCGACGACGACGCCCCGACGGAGGACGGGGCGGCAGGAGGGGGCCGGTGGTTCCCCGCGCGCGACCGGTGCGACCATATGGGCACGATGCCTGAGAGATTGCCGTGCCGTCCGCTGCGCACCGGGGTGTTCACCATGGTGTGCGCCGGCCTGTCCGCGCTCGGGCACGCGGTGGGTTCCGGCCACGGCATCCCGTTGCCCGGACTCCTGCTGGGCGTGGCGGTCGTGGCCGCGGCCGCCTGGACGGCGTCGGCGAAGCGGCAGGGGCCGTGGATGCTCGCCGCCTGGATGCTGTGGGGCCAGCTCACCCTGCACCTGGCGTTCAGCTTCACCCAGTCCCTCGGCTCCGGGCACCTCGCGCACCAAGGCGCGCCCCCGCCCGAGGGGGGAGTTCCCGGGTGGACCATGATCGCGATGCACGTCGTCGCCGCCGCGATCAGCGCGTGGTGGCTGCATCTGGGTGAGAACCGGCTGTTCGCCTTCCTGCGCTTCATGGCGCTCTCGTTCTTCGCCCTCCTCCTGCTGCCCGGCGCGGCCCCCGCGTGGCGCGAGACCGTCGCCCCGCGCCGCCCGGCCGAAGACGAGCGCAGCTGGCTCCCCCCGCCCTACCTGCGCCACGTCCACGTCCGGAGAGGACCGCCGCGGCCCCGCGCCGCCTGAGTACCCGCCCCCGGCCCGACGCGCCCGCGTCGCCGACCGGCGGGTGCGTGCGCGCCACCGCGGGGTCCGTCCGGTCGCGACGACCCGCGGGCGCGGTTCCCGCTCTCCGGATCGTCGCCCGACCGGGTGATTCCCGGGCGCGTGGCGCGTGCGCGCGACTCCTGACCGCCCACCGCGATCAGCCGCGGTGCTCAGCGGCGTGCCCCTGAACCCCCATTCACCCGGAACACCGTGCCGCCGGGCCGGCCGGCCGTGCCCGGCCCCGCCCCTGGCCGCCGGCGCTTTGGCGCCAGGCGGAGGCCGCGGTGTTCCCGCACAGGAAGCACTCCGATGACGACCTCGACCGACCTGTCCTTCGCCGCCGCGCTCCGCGGCGGATCCCCGGGACCGCTGCGCTGCTCCGGCTCCCGCCTCGCACCCGGACCGGTCCCGCCGGACCGGTCACGCGAGCTCGACCTGCTGGCGCGGGAGGCCCGGAGCGGGCACCCCGCCGCCTTGAACGCGCTGTTCGCCCTCACCCGCGAGGACGTGCGGCGCTTTATCGCCCGGCGGGTCGATCCCGAATGGGTCGACGACCTCACCCAGGAGACCTACACCCGGGCGACGCGCAGCATGCCCCGCTTCGCCGGACGCGCGCCGGTCAGGGCCTGGCTGTTCTCGGTTGCGCGCCACACGGTCGCCGACCGCTACCGGACGCAGAACAGCCGGCCGCGGCCCTGGAGCCTGGCCGACCTGGACGGCGCGAGCCGGCGCACCCCGCCGGAGCAGAGCCGCTTCGACGAGTACATCGCGCTGTCGGCCCTGCTGGACGAACTGCGGCCCGACCGGCGGTCGGCCTTCGTGCTGACGCAGCTGCACGGGTTCACCTACGTGGAGGCCGCCGAGATCGCGGGCGTGCCCGTGGGCACCGTCCGCTCCCGGGTGGCCCGGGCCAGGCGCGACCTGCTCACCCTGCTGAACGCGCCCGCCTGACCCCTGTCCACACCCGCCCGGGGCGGCGGAGCGCCGCTCCGCCGCCCCGGGCCCGCGACTCCGATGACCACCTGCCATCCCCGAAAGGCATGACATGCACCATCCCACCGCCGGCCTCCGATGGACCGCGCTCGGCGCCGCGCTCGTCTGCGCCCTCGCGCTGACCGCCTGCGCGGCCCCGCACGAGGAGGCCGACTACTACCTCGACCTGGCCGACGATCCCATGGACGCGTCGGCCATCACGCTCACCACGGTCGACGGTGGGGAGTGGACCTTCGCCGACGCGGCTCCGGACCGCTTGACACTGCTCTTCTTCGGCTACACGAGCTGCCCCGACGTGTGCCCGATGACCATGGCCGAGATCCATCTGGCCTTGGCGGACATCGGCGACGACGCCGAGCGGTTCGACGTCGTGATGGTCACCACCGATCCCGCCCGCGACACCGGCGACCAGCTGAAAAGCTGGCTGGCCCGGTTCGACCCCTCCTTTCAGGGTGTCCGCGGGGACATCGACGACACCGTCCAGGCCGCCCTGGACTACGGCATCCCGATCGAGCCCCCGGAGGAGGTCGAAGGCGACTACCTGGTCTCCCACGGCGGCAGGATCATCGTCCTGGGCGACGGGGGAGAGGCCCTCGGCATGTTCGACGAGGGGACCGAGGCCGACCGGATCGCGGCGCTGCTGCCCGGCCTCGCGGACACGCTGCTGTGAGCGGCGGCGTCCCGCCCCGGCGTCCGATGTCGCGCCGCGCGCTCGTCACGCGCGTGGGCGCGGCCGGATTCGCCGGCCTGGCCGGCGGAATCGCGGCCGGTCTGACGGCGGGCGGGTACGCCCGGCAGGAGCCGGGCGACGAGCCGGCCCTCGCCCCGGCCCGGGCCGCGACCGGCTCCGGGCCGGGCCCGGTGCCCGCCCTGGCGGTTCCCACACCGGCGCACGTGCACATCGTGGCCGTCGATCTGCGGGCGGACTCGGCCGCCGCGGCGCGCGCCGCCGCCCGGGCGACCCTCACTGCGTGGCGTGAGTCAGCGGCGGACCTGCACGAACGCGGTCTGGCATCGCTCGGCCCGGGCGCACCGTCGGCGGGACTGCACCCGGCGTCGCTGGGCGTGACCCTGGGCGTCGGCCCGGGACTGCTGGAGCGCGCGGGACGCTCCGGCAACCGCCCACCCGAGCTCGACGACCTGCCCGCCTTCGCCCCCGACGACCTCGACCCCGCCTGGTGCGGTGGGGACCTGCTGCTGCACGCGGGCGCCGAGGACGCCGTGGTCCTCAGCGCGGCGGTGCAGTACCTGCTCGGCCGGGTGCGCGAGCACGCGCGGGTGCGCTGGTCCCTGCCCGGGTTCCAGCGGTCGGCCGCTGCGGCGGTCGACCCCGCGGCCACGCCGCGCAACCTGATGGGGCAGGTCGACGGGACGGTCAACCCGGAACCCTCCGACGCCCTGTTCGGCACCCACGTCCTGGCCTCGCATCCGGACCGGGCCACCGCGTGGATGGACGGGGGGAGCTATGTGGTGATCCGCCGCATCCGCATGCTCCTCGACGACTGGTACGCCCTGGAGCCGGAGGCGAGGGAAGCCGTGATCGGCCGCCGCCTGTCCGACGGCGCCCCGCTGGGAGGCGCGAACGAGGACGACCGGCCCGACCTGACGGCCGTGGACGGTGCGGGCCACCGGGTGATCCCCGACACCGCCCACATCCGGCTGGCCGGCCCGGAACGGACGCTGGGCGCCCGCATGCTGCGGAGGGGGTTCAACTTCGACCTGGGGTGGGGCGCCGACGACCGCCGGGAGGCGGGGTTGATCTTCACCGCCTGGCAGGCCGACCCCCGATCGGCCTTCACCGCCGTCCAAGAGGCGCTCGACCGGGGCGGCGACGCGCTCGCCCCGTTCATTCGCCACGAGGGCAGCGCGGTCTTCGCGGTGCCGCCGGTGAGCGGGGACCGGCCCCACCCGGCCGCCTCCCTGTGGTGAACGCGGGGGACCGCGGAGGGCGCCACAGGCCGCGCGGCAGAGGCTCCACGCGGCACACCCCGATCCCTTGTAGTCCGTGGCGGCCGGCGCCGTGCGGCCGCTCCTTCCCCGCTGTTCGAGAGCGGGGGAGGAGGCGGCCGCGCGCAGGGCCGGTCCGGGGGATCGCCCCGCGCCATCGATTCCCCCGGACCGCAGGGAACCATCCGCGCCGCGGCGACGACTCTGAGAGCGGGCGCGGCCGACCGCCGCCCCGCACACCGAGAACACGGAGGAAACCGACACCATGCAGTGCCGACAGGCCGGAAGAACTCCGCGGCGGCCGTTCCCCGCTCTTGCGGGGCTGTCCGTTCTCCTGCTCGCCGCCGCGTGCGGCGGCGCCCCGGGCCCCGCTCCGGCGACCGCCCCCGCAGGGGGCGCGGAGACCGACCGGGGCGGCGCGAGCGGCGGCGCCCTCGACGTGGCCGGCGCCTGGATCCCCGAGCCGGCCAACCCCGAGGTGGGGGTGGTCTACCTGGAGGTCGCCAACGCCGCAGGGGAGGACGACGCCGTCACGGGCGTCTCCACCAGCGCCTCGGACGACGCCGACCTGTGCGCGACCGAGAACGGGGCGTCGGCCCGGATGCGCACCGTGGACGAGATACCGGTCCCGGCGGGCGGATCGGTCACCCTGGCCGACGGCGGGTACCACCTGATGATCAACGACATCGCCGAACCCCTGGCAGTAGGCGACCGGGTCACCGTCACCCTCACCTTCGCGAGCGCGACGGAGCTGGAGTTCACCGTCCCCGTACAGACCATGACGGGCGCCCCGGGCCCGGAGGCCGGGCACGGGGGACACCACTGACAGCCCTCCGCCCGGCGGCGCCGGTTGCGGGCATCGCGAGCGGCCCGTCGCCGGCCGCGGATGCATGACACCGGCTCCGGATCGACTCCGGACGCGTCGAACGACGGCCGACCGGCCGGCTCCCGTCCGGCGTCGGCCATCGCGTCGGCATCGGGCGGAGCGCGGACGCCCTGCGCGCACCGCTGTTCATCCCGGGAGGTCCCGGATGATGCGGGCCACCTCCGGGGCGTGCGTGAAGGGGAGCCGGTGGTCGGCGTCGAGCCAGGTCGCCGAGGCGTGGGGCACCTCGCCGACGAGGCGCTCGATGCCGGAGCGCCAGAGGCGGTTGTGCCGCTGGGTCCGTCCTTCGGTGCCGCCGCCGGCGATGGAGGTCGACATGATCATGCTGACCGGGCGGTCGATCCTGCGGTGGCGGTCGAGGATCGCGGCCCGGACCACGTCGATCTCCAGCTGGAGGGCGAAGATGTCCTGTGCGGTGAGCAGCACCGTGCGCGCGGTCGGTGCGCCCCGTTCGGCCTCGTGCCGCTTCGCGAGGTCCTCGGCCAGCGCGCGGAATTCCGCCAGATCGGCCTCTGCGATGAACGGCTCGGGCAGGGGGTTGGCGCCGTCGATGAGGACGAGTCCGGCGAACGTGCCGGGGAACTCGGAGGCGTGGTGCACGGCGAGGTCCGCCCCCAGCGAGTAGCCCACGAGCACGGGGGCCGAACGCAGGCCGAGGCGTCCCGGGTCCGCCAGTACGGCGGCGAGGTCGCCGAGGAAGCCGGCGAAGGCGTAGCGGTCGGCGGCCGAGCTGAGGCCGTGGCCCCTGAGGTCGAAGGTGATGACGTCGTGGTCGCGGCGCAGCAGCCCGGTCAGTTCGCGCAGCTCGGCCTGGGTCGTGTTCAGCCCCGGGCACAGGACCAGTGGCCGCCCCCGTCCGCCGCGGGACACCGCGATCGTGACGCCGTCGTGGCGGACCGTGAAGTGGCGTACGGTCCCGTCGCCCTCCTCGGCCTGTTCCCCGGCGCCGCCGGCCGGCACGGTGGTGCCGGTCCGTTGGCGGACGTCCCGGCCGCCGTGCCCTCCGCGCGGTCCGGCGGCCTCGATCGCATCGCTCGTCCATGTCATGCCGGCCATCCTCGGGGGTTGACCCTGCGTCAGGGTCAACCCCCGCCCCGAGGGCACCGGCACGGCGGGCGGAAGAAGGACGGCATAGCCTCGGGACCGGGCCGAGGCAGGATTGGATGGGGCGATGCGATCGCGTGAACTGGCCGACCTCGCCGGCGTGACCGTGCGCACGCTGCGCCACTACCACCAGATCGGCCTGCTGCCCGAGCCGGAGAGGTCGGCGAACGGGTACCGCCGCTACACCGCCGACGACCTGGTCCGGGTGGTGCGCGTCCGCCACCTCGCCGAAGCCGGGGTCGGCCTCGCCGACATCCCGCGGTTCCTCGGCGACGGCCCGGCCGAATCCAACGCGGCGGCCCTGGACCGGGTCGAAGCGGATATCGATGCGCGGATCGCGCGGTTGCAGGCCCAGCGCGAACTGGTGCGTTCTCTGCGCGCAGACCAGCGGAACCCGCGCGTCCCCGTCGGCGTGCCCGGATCCCTCGCCGACGTGCACGACATGTCCGGGCTGACGCCCGAAGCCGCGCGGCTCGACTTCGACATCGCCACACTGGTCACGCATCTCTCCGGCGCGGCGGCGCGGCCGGTGGACGAGGGCATCGCCGCACTGCGCGCCGTGGCGGACCTGCCCGCGTTCTTCTCGGCGCTCAACGGCCTGGCGGACCTCCCTCCGGAGGCGGCCCCCGAGCAGCGGCGGCACGTCGCCCACCGGCTGCGCGCGCATCTCGCCGTGCTCAGGCCCGCACACGGGAGCCCATTGAACGTGCCCGCCGAACGGCTGCTCGACGAACTCCTGCGCCGCCACCTCAACGCGGCGCAGCTCGACGCGCTCGACCAGGCGGCGCGATAGGCGGCGCGGCCCCTGGGGCGGCCGTCCTCACGGCTTTCGGCGACGCGGAGCGGTCCCCTCGCCGCCCCGGCCTCAACGAGCCGCGGGCGAGCGGCGCATCGCGGTCGCCCCGGCGGTCACGCCGCCGAGGGCGCCGTGGGCCTCGAACCCGAAGCTCTCGTACAGCCGCCGGCTCTGCTGGGTGGTGGCTTCGAGGAAGGCGGCCTCACCGTGCTCGTCGATGATGCCCAGCCGGTGGCCCAGTAGCGCCTTGCCGACCCCCAGCCCCTGCGCGGAGGGGGAGACGCCGATGTCCACCAGGTGCCAGAACGGCGGGCGCGGACGGAAGGGGCGAACCGCCCGGTCGTAGCGGGCGAGGGCGAGGACGCTCCTGGGGCCCAGCTCCCACGCCGCACGCAGGCTCGCCCACAGCGCGCCGCGCGGCGGCCCGCCGCCGGCGGGCGAGGACCAGACGGCCGTCCCCACGATCTCGTCCGCGCCCTCACGCCGGGCGACGTCGACGTCCTGCGGGCGGGCCAGCAGGATCGCCGAGCGGAAGAGGGCCTGGAGCTTCGCGCGCCGGCTGCGCGCCTGGGGGCGCACCAGCCGGGCCATGACGGGATCGTCGGCGAAGGCACCGGTCAGGACGCGGGCGGCGGCCTCGACCTCGTTCGCCCCGATGGACTGGACCCGGATCATTGCGAGCTCCCCCCGCGTCGGTCGCCGCACCTACCCCGTGCGGACCATCACGCTATGCCCTCGGGGCCGCTCGGGACCGTATCCGCCACTCGGCGAGCCGGTGCCACATTCCCGCTGGTCATGGGTGCTGCGAGCGGGTCGCCGGCGTCCCGCTCACGGCGGTGACGCCGCGACCCGCACGCGGTCGCCCCCGCCGTCGGAGAGGAACGACGCCAACGCCCGCCCCTCCTCGGCCACGGCGGTGCGGTCGGCCCGGGACAGGCGGTACAGGGGGGTGACCGCCACGGTGCCGGCGTCGACGCGCCAGGTCGCGGCGACCCGGCCGTCGACCAGCACGACGCGCTCGCCGGCGACCGACAGCCCGCGGTGGGCGTCGTCGATGATCCGGCCGCGGTCGTGGTATCCGAGGATCGCGTTGTCGAACGCCGGCAGGAAGCGGACCGGGGCGGGGGTGTCGGGGGAGGGGCGCGGCGCGCCGGGTAGGTCCAGCAGCTCGCGGCCCCGCTCGTCGCGGAAGGACACCAGCTCCCCGCGTACCGCGGCCACCGCGCCGGGCAGTCCGGCCAGGCCGCTCCAGGCGCGCAGGTCGGCCGTTGCGGCCGGGCCGAACGCCGCCAGGTAGCGCCGCACCAGTGCTTCGCCGACCGGATCGGTGCCCTCCGGTGCCGGCGGGTCGACCTCGCGCCCCAGCCAGGCGGAGAGCGGGAGGTTGCGCACCCCGGCCCGCGTGCGCCACAGCCCGCGCGGGGGCAGCTGGGCCATCGGGACGAGGGCGGCGACCAGCATCTCACCCAGGGCCCGCGGTCCGGGCGCCGGCCAGCGTTCGGCCAGCGCCCCCGCGAGTTCGGCCATCGAGCGGGGTTCGCCGTCGGCCAGGACCGCCCGTCCGGCCGCCGCGAGTTCGTCGAGGTCCACCCCGTCGAGCTCGCCGCGGTAGACGCCGAGGACCCGCTGGCGCAGCATGGCGCCGTGGCGGGACCGCCAGGCCAAGGCGTCGTCGGCGGTGAGCAGGTGGACGGTGCGGCGCATCAGGTGCGTCCGCACCACCTGCCGCCCGGTCAGCAGGTCGTCGAGGGTGGCCGGGTCGAACGCCGACAGCCGCGACCACAGCCCGATGAACGGTTCCTGCGGTTCCTGCGCCTGCAGACCGCACAGGCGCGCGACGGTGTCGAGGACCGGCGTGCCGGCGCGTTCGAGGAGCGATTGCCGGGCGAGGGCCGCCCGGTTGAGTGCCCGGGTGCCGAGGACGGTCGTCATCGCGACCACCCCGCCGCGCTCCGGCGGGCCGGGGCCGCGGGCGGGGTTGCGTGCACCCGGCTCATCGGCGGGCCGGTGACGGGGGAGGGGGACGCTCGCCGTCGGGGGCGGGAGGAGGTGCGGTCGTGGCGGTCACCGTGGTCGTGTCCTTCGGGGCATCGTCGTGGCGGGGTACGCGACCACGATCCCAGGCGATGCGGTCAGGATCCGGCCTCATTGCCCGCAGGCACCCCCTATGAGGGGCAGGACAGGAGAACGGTCCTATCGGTCAGCGGGTGTAGAAATGGACGACCGATGATCACGACGATTCTCGTGAGGTACCCCCCGATGCCCCCTGCCCTGCCCCTGCCCCCGGCCGACGACGGACCGCGGGTGTCCGGCATGCTGCTGATCCGCACCCACCACGGCGACGACGACGCCTGGCGCGACGTGCTCCACCGCATGGGCGACCTGCCCGGTATGGCCGCACCGCTCCCGGAGCACGACGCCCACGCGGTGCTGCGGGAGCCCATCCCCCGGCGCCTGATCGTGGTCGACGACCCCGCCTGGCAGGACGCCACACCCGAGGATGTGGGCGAGGCACTGGACACCGATGGGGCGTGGGTTCCCGACCTGGTCCTGCTCGCCACCGACAGGACCGCGGCCAACCCCGATCTGCGTCCCCTGCTGGCGTTCCGCGGCCCCGACGGCGAGGCGTTCCGGATCACGCCGCGCCAAGCGGCCCTGACCTACCTGGTGCTGCACCTCCCGTACCAGGAGATGACCCTTGAGGACTTCGAGGAGTGGGCCCCCGCCGAACCCGAATGGGAGCCCGATGAGGACGAGACCGCTGAGGACTGGGAGGACGACCTCCCCGATCCGGTGGGCGCCTTCCTGGAGTCGCTGAACCCGCCGCCGCGCTACGAGCGCCCGGCCCGGGAACTGCCCCTGCTCACCCAGGAGAACGACGGCCTGCTGGTGCGCACCGACTTCACCGATGACGCCGCATGGGAATCGCTCCTCGATTCCGTGCACCGCCCCGGGCCGGGCTACGACGACCCCATCGACGACTTCGGCGATTACATCGACGCCCTGGACGACCCGGTGTTCGACGGCGCCACCCCGGAGCAGTTGATGGCGCTGGTCCGCCCCGACGAGGAGGACGCCGAGGAGTCGGACGCGGAGGTCCTGCTGATCGCGGACGCGACCGCAATGCGCGATCCCGGCCAGGGTGTCCTGGTCGTGCCGCTGACGGGCCGCATCGGGTGCGCCTTCCGGCTGATCCCTGAGCAGGCCGGGATCATGGTGGCCAACCTGATGATCGGCAACCAGGACATCGAGGACTACATGGACGACCGCACCAGGGAGGGCCTGGGGGCGTAGCGGCTCCGGGGGCGGTCCGTGAGCGCCGCCCCCGGAGCCGACGAGCGGTGCGGGTCCGGTGCCCGGCCCGGGCCCGCACAGCCGAAAACCGCTTGGCCGCGCGGCGGCGGGGTCCGCATGATGGCGGGATGGTCGATCGACACTTCTCCCTGCCGGACCTGGCCGACCTCTACGACCACTTCAACTTCTGGCGGTGCTCCCCCCAGGACGACTTCTACCTCGACCTGGTCATGGACGCCCATTCCGTCCTGGACGTGGGGTGCGGGACGGGCAAGCTCCAGCGGGTGGCCCGCGAGCGCGGGCACACCGGGCGCCTGGTGGGCCTGGACCCGGCCGACGCGATGCTGGAGGTCGGCCGCCGGGACCGGGACGACATCGAGTGGACCCTGGGCGACCTCGCCTCGGGTCCCTACGGCGGGGGCGGGGCGCCCTTCGACGGCGAGTTCGACCTGATCGTCATGTCCGGGCACGCCTTTCAGGTGTTCACCACCGACGACGAGCTGCGCGCCAACCTGGCGGCCGCGCGGCGGGCGCTGCGGGCCGGCGGCCGGTTCGTCTTCGAGACCCGAAACCCGGGCGCGCGGGGCTGGCAGGCGTGGTATCCCGAGCAGGTGCGGACCGTGGACGGCCCGGGAGGGCGCCGGGCCACCTGCGTCGACCGCCTGCGCGAGGTGGCGGGCGACCTGGTCACCTTCACCTCCGACTACAGCGTCGAGGGCTGGGATGGTCCCCGGCGCAGCCGCAGCACCCTGCGGTTCCTGGACGCCGCCGCCCTGAACGGGTTCCTGGGTGCGGCCGGGCTGCGGGTGAGCGCCCAGTACGGGTACTGGGACCGCAGCCCGCTCACCGGCACCAGCGAGGAGATCATCACCTGCGCCCGCCCCGCCTAATGGGAGCTGTCGGGTCGTAGAGACTTGATGCCGTAGCCGCCAGCAGGTGAGCACTTACCTCGCCTTAAGCACGTGACTTCTGCGGTCAGACCGTGCCCCTGCTGGCCGGCCGGGAGGCCAGACCGCTGATGGGGTGGCGTGCCCGCCGATCGGGGCGTGAGCAAGCGTCAGCGGTCGCGTTTGGAGGTGTCGCGAACGGCGGTGAAGCTCTTCTGGGAGCGGGGGCCGGCCGGCACGAGCGGCAACGACATCGCAGCGTTCCGCCTGGTGAGCGAGACCGTGGCGCCCGCGGCCGTCCAGGAGTCCACGGCCGAGCGGCACGCGTATCCGGCCGGCGAGATCCCCGGTAGGGACACGCAGGCCGCCGAGTCGCTGGTCCGCCACGCCGCCCGTGCCTAGGGCCGGCCTGGACCCGGCGGCCGTGGTCGCGGCCGGTGCCGCCCTCGCCGACGAGGTCGGCGCCGCCCACCTGACGATGGGCCTGCTGGCCGCGCGGCTGGGCGTGCGTACCCCGTCCCTGTACAAGCACGTAGGCGGCCAGGAGGACCTCAACCGGCGCATCGCGGCCTTGGCGTTGAGTGAGGCCGCCGACGCCGTCGGCAGCGCGGTCCAGGGGTACGCGGGCCGCGACGCCCTGGGGGCCGCGGCCCGCGCCTTCCGCGCCTTCGTCGTGGAGCACCCCGGACGGTACGCCGCGACGATCGGCGTGGAGCCGTCCGGCCCGGACGATGCGCTGGCCATCGCGGCTCAGCGGCTGCTCGCCGCCTTCACGGCGGTCCTGCGCGGCTACGAGATCGCGGAGTCCGACGTGGCCCACGCGCTGCGCGGACCCGCTCGCGGGCACGGCCCGATCGGGGCAGTTACCGATCGTCGGCACGCCCTTCACGGGCGAGCCTCACAACCGGATACCACTCGGCCCGGGCCCGGTCCGGGGCCGTGGAAGGGGACTTCATGTCCGACACCGGCCTGCGCGATTTCTACGGGCGCTACATCGAGGCGCTCAACGCGCACGAGTTCGACCGCATGGACGAGTTCGTCCACGAGTCCATCGTCCTGCACAGCGAGCCGAGCTCCCGCGCGGCCGTCGTCGCGCAGCTCAACAGCATCGTCGACGCGGTCCCCGATTTCCACTGGGAGATCCGGGAGCTCGCCATCAACGGCGACAGCCTCGCCGCCCGTCTGGCCAACACCGGCACCCCCGCCAAGGAGTGGCTCGGAGCGGCCCCCACCGGCACGTCGATCGAGATCGTGGAGTACGCCATCTACCGGGTGCGCGACGGGAAGTTCCCGCACATGTCCGTCGTCCACGACGCCGAGGTCCTGCGGAAGCAACTCGCAGGCTGACCCGGCCGGGCTCGGCCGGCGCAGATTCGGACACGAGCGGGTGCCCCGCCCTTCGGGCCGGGGTACCCGCTCTTTCCGGCGTCCGACGGGTTCGTGCCGACGCGGACGATTCGGACGGCCGGCCCGGGCCGACGCTGATCGGCGGCGCCCGTCTCCTCCTCCCGGACCCTCGCCCAGTGTCACCGGTACCGCCGGACTCTTTGGAATCGATAGTTCACTTAATGAACGTTTCGTTCATTGAGCTTGCATGGATGCAAGGAAACGCCGCCGCAGTCAACCCACTCGTCTCTCAATTCCCATCCCGTACGGCCTCTTGACGCGGCACGCACGCGTGCTCACAATGACGAGCAGGCGTTCGTATGTTGAACGCTTCGTTCGTTATTTCTCATTCGAGGAGTTGGGGGTCCGTCTGCCGCGCGGTCCGACGGCCGACGCGGCCTCGCCGTCCGTCTTCGCCGCGGGTCGCCCGAGCGGAGCGCGGTGGCGGGCCGGTGACGTGTGCCCCTGATCCGAAGCAGCGACGACCGGATGTGCAGCCGACTGCGAGGGAGTGTTGTCATCGTGACCGAGGTAGCAGACGTCGTCGTGGTCGGCGGCGGGATCGCCGGTCTGATCACGGCCCGTGAACTCGGCCGGGACGGTGTGGGGGTCACCGTGCTCGAAGCGCGCGACCGGCTCGGCGGACGGGTGTGGACCGATCGCCGGCTCGGGCGCGACCTGGAGATGGGCGGAACCTGGCTGCACTGGGTCCAGCCGCACGTGTGGGCGGAGGTCACCCGCTATGGGCTGGCGGTCACCCGCGCCCCACGCCCGGAAGAGGCGTACTGGCTGGCCGGCGACGAGGTCCGCAGGGGCACGCTCGACGGATTCATGGAGCTGATCGACCCGGGCATGCGTCGGCTCCTGAGTGAGACGATGCGCTGGATCCCCCGGCCCGATGCGCCCGTCTCCGCCCCCGGGCTGGAATCCGTCGACGGCTTCAGCCTCCAGGACAGACTCAGCGGACTCGACCTGTCGGTCGAGGAGTACAGCGCCAATGAGGCCGCCTGGGTGGGGCATTTCAACGCGCCGCTCGAGGACGGGGCGTTCACCAGCGCGCTGCGCTGGACGGCGGCCACCGCCGGTTCGTGGCACCTCATGCACGAGGCCTCGGCGGTGTTCCGGCTCGCCGCGGGAACCCGGTCACTGGTCGAGGCGATCGCCGGGGACACCGACGCGGACATCCGCACCCGCACCGAGGTGCGCCGGATCGAGCACGACTCGGCCGGCGCGGTGCTGACCACCACCGCCGGAGACCGGATCAGGGCACGCCGGGTGGTGCTCACACTGCCGCAGAACCTCATCGGCGAGTTGGACGTCGACCCCGGGCTGTGCGCCGAGAAGCGCGCCGCGAGCAAGGAGAAGACGGCGTCGAAGGGCGTGAAGGTCTGGATCCGGGTCCGCGGCCCGATCGAACCGTTCTTCGCCTACTCGTCGGCGGCGCACCCGCTCTCCGTCGCGCGAACCGAGTTCGTCGGCGACGACGACGCCGTGCTGGTGTCCTTCGGGGCCGACGCGCGGCGGATCTCGCCGCACGACGCCGACGCCGTCCGCGCCGCGCTGCGCGTCTGGCGCGACGACCTCGACGTCCTCGAGGTCACCGGGCACGACTGGATGGCCGATCCGTACTCGCGGGAGACGTGGCTGATGCATCGGCCGCACCAGCTCACGCGGTACCTCACCGCCCAGCAGCGACCGGAAGGCGTCCTGCACTTCGCCGGCAGCGACTACGCCGACATCTGGGCCGGCTTCATCGACGGGGCCGTCGAAAGCGGCTTGCGCGTCGCCCGCGAGATCCGCACCGGCCTCGGCACCGCTCACTGACCACCGCGACGACCGGCACCGCACTGAGAGGAAACGCGAGCATGACAACGTCGTCTCCAACGCTCGAGCCACGCCATTTCCGGGACGTCATGGGGCATCTGCCCACCGGCGTCGCCGTCGTGGCCGGTCGCGAGCCCGGCACCGGCCACCCCGCCGGACTCGTCGTCGGCACTCTCCAATCGCTGTCGCTGGACCCGCCGCTGGTCAGTTTCAGCGTGGCGACGACCTCGCGCAGCTGGCCGAAGATCCGCCGCGCCGGGTACTTCAGCGCCAGCGTCCTCGCCGACGGGCAGAACGACGTCTGCCGCGCGCTGTCGAGCAGGCGGGACGACAAGTTCGCCGCGGTGGACTGGCACGAGTCCGCCGACGGAACCCCGCAGATCGCCGGCGCGCACGCCTGGATCGACTGCAAGACCGTGCAGGAGCTGGCGGGCGGCGACCACTTCATCGTGATCGCCGAAGTGCGCCGCCTGGAGGCCGGCGGGGGAGAGCCCATGGTGGTCCACCGCGGCCGGCTCGGCGGGTACCGCGCGCTCCGGTTCTGACCGCCTTCCCCCGCCGGCACGACGGCGGGGGAGCACGCACATGACCACACGGCTCCACCCCCGCCTTTTCGATCCCTGAACAGGAGCAGATGATGCCGTCTCGCCGCATGCGGCTTTTCGCCTTCGATTTCCAGGGCCCCGCGCACCTCTCCGCGGGGCTGTGGCGGCACGAGAATGACCAGGGCGCGCGTTACAAGGACGTCCGGTACTGGACCGAATACGCCCGGCTGGTGGAGCAGGGCCGTTTCGACGGCGTGTTCTTCGCCGACAACGCCGGCTACCACGACGTCTACGAGGGCAGCGCCGCCGGTGCGCTCGCCGACGGTGCGCAGATCCCGGCCAACGACCCGGCCCTGGTGGTCTCGGCGATGGCCGCCGCGACCGACCACCTCGGGTTCGGCCTGACCGCGTCCACCAGCTACGAGCACCCTTACGCGCTGGCCCGGAAGTTCAGCACCCTCGACCACCTCACCGACGGCCGGGTGGGATGGAACCTGGTGACCTCCTACGCCGGCAGCGCCGCGCGCAACCTCGGCAATGGGCGGCTGACGCCGCACGACGAGCGGTACGACATGGCCGCTGAGCACCTCGAGGTCTGCTACAAGCTGTGGGAGGGCTCCTGGGAGGACGGCGCCGTCGTCCGCGATACCGACCGCTGCGTCCATGTCGACCCCGAGCGCGTCCACGACATCGACCACCGCGGCACCTACTTCACCGTGCCCGGGTTCGCCCTGTGCGAGCCCTCTCCGCAGCGCACTCCGGTGATCTTCCAGGCCGGCGGCTCGTCGAAGGGACGCGCGCTGGCCGCCGCCCACGCCGAGGGCGTGTTCGTCAACGCGCTGTCCAAGCCCGCGCTCAAACGGCAGGTCGACGTGCTGCGCGGGCTCGCCGCCGCGTCGGGCCGCGACCCGCGCGACCTGCGGGTGTTGCAGATGCTCAATGTCGTCTGCGCCCCGACCGACGAGCAGGCGCACGCGAAGTACGACGCCTACCGGAAGCTGGTCAGCTACTCCGGCGCGATGGCCCGCTACAGCGGCTGGACCGGACTGGACATGTCGCGGTTCGATCCGGACGTGCCGCTGCGGCATGTCACGACCGCCGCCGGGCAGACCATGGTCGACCTGTTCTCGAAGATGGATCCGGACAAGGAGTGGACCCCGCGCGACATCGCGGAGTTCCTGGGCATCGGCGGTACCGGCCCGACCATCGTCGGTTCGCCCCGGACCGTCGCCGCCGAGCTGATCGGCTGGTTCGAGGAGGGCGACATCGACGGCTTCAACCTCGCCCACGCCGTGAAGTACCAGGACATCGCCGACTTCATCGAACTCGTCGTGCCCGAGTTGCAGCGCCGCGGAGCGATGTGGACCGAGTACGAAGGCACGACCCTGCGCGAGAAGCTGTACGGCCCGGGAGCCGTGCGTCTGCGCGCTGACCACCCGGGCCACCGGTACGCCCACCGTGCGGCCGCCGGCACGGCGCACTGACCGGGGCCGACCGGACGAGCACGGTCCCACGCGAAGGCACCGGTTCGCGACCGCCCGCCTGCCGGCCGAGCCGGTGCCCGAGGACATCAGCGCCGAGTCCCGGGTCCGGAACGACCCCCCGCACCGCCGCGTACCGTCGAGCTCAGTTCCCGTAGCCCGTTACTCCTGCCCGCCTCGTCTCATCCACCGCCGCGTTCACTAAGTGAACACACCTGCTAGACTGGGTGGCGGTCGTGATCCATGGCCTCTACACAGGCTCGAGACGGGCGGGAGACGGGAACGCAATGGGCGACGAGCCCGGGCGCACCGAGATGACCAACAAGTCGGTGACCAAGGCCGTCCGATTGCTCCGCGAACTGGCCGCCCAGCCGCGCACCGGCGCCACGGTCACCACGCTGGCGAAGGTGGCCGGCCTGAGCAGGCCGACCGCGTTCCGGCTGCTGTACAGCCTGGAGCAGGGGGGCCTTGTCGACCGCGTCGACACCAACTACGTCCTCGGCTGGGAACTCGCCAGGCTCGGCCGCCACGCCGATCCGTATGCCGGCCTCGTCGCCCATGCGCAACCGCTCCTGCAAGAGCTGGCGGACCGGTTCAACGAGTCCGTGACACTGTCGATCCCCAACGCCCAGGACGCACTCGACCTGGTCGCCGAGGCCGCCGGCTCGCATGTGGTGGGGGTCCTCTCCCGGAACATGGTCGGCCAGCGCTACCCCATGCACGCGAGCTCCACCGGCAAGGTGCTGCTGGCCGAGCAGTCGGCCGACAAGCTGCGGGCGACACTCCCGGAGCGGCTCGAGGCGTTCACCCCGCACACCATCACCGACCGCGCGACGCTCCTCAAGGAACTCGAGCAGGTCCGCGAGCAGGACTTCGCCATCATCGACAACGAGCTCGAACCCGAGCTCCTCTCGCTGTCGCGCCCGATCCGGGACAGCGCCGGCTCACTCGTGGCGATCCTGACCCTCAGCGGCCCGCGAGCACGGTTCGGCCGCGCTCGGATCCCCGAAGCCCTGCAGCAGATGCAGAGCACCGTCGAACGCCTGGCGGAGTTGTTCTGGCGCGACTCGATCACCGCCTGAGGCCGGTGTTCTCGACCGGGTGAGGCCGCGGCCGGCGCCCGCCCCATCGAGGCTCCAGCCCGGCGCCGGCGTTCCCCGTCCCCGGGGCGGCGGGCTGATCGCCTCGGCTGATGGCATGCGCGGCGCACCGCGGCCGGCGAGTCGTCCCTGCCGCTCATCCGAGGTGGGCGGCGCCGGACGACCGGCCGGCGCCCGCGCCCTCAGGTGTCGGCCGCGCCGATGTCGCCGGTCGCTTCGGCCTCCGCCAGCCTGCGGAGCAGGTGGGCCCGCTCGGGTTCGGTGCCGGCCAGGTCGATCGCCTCGCGGTAGGCCGCCGCGGCCTCGGGGAGCCGGCCGAGCCGGTGCAGCAGGTCGGCCCGCGCGGCCGGGTAGGGGTGGTGACCGCGCAGCCGCGGCTCGCCGGCCAACCCGTCGAGCAGCGCCAGCCCTTCGGCCGGACCGTCGCGCATCGCCACCGCGACCGCCCGGTTGAGCGCGACGACCGGGGACGGCACGAGCGCGAGCAGCACGTCGTAGAGGGCCACGACCTGCGGCCAGTCGGTGGTGGCGAGGTCGGCGGCCTCGTCGTGCACGGCGGCGATCGCGGCCTGTACCCCGTAGGGGCCGGGCGGCCCGCCGGCCAGCGCGGTGACCGCCAGGCCCCGGCCCTCCTCGATCATGGTGCGGTCCCAGCGGCCGCGGTCCTGGTCCTCCAGCAGCACCATCTCGCCGCCCGGGCCGGTCCGGGCGGCGCGGCGCGCGTGGGTCAGCAGCATCAGGGCGAGCAGGCCGGCGACCTCGCGCTGATCGGGCAGCAGCCGGCGCAGGATCCGCGTCAGCCGGATGGCCTCCTCGGCGAGGTCGAGCCGCTGCAACCGCGGGCCCGCACTGGCCGCATAGCCCTCGGTGAAGACCGAGTAGACGACCTGGAGCACGCCCGGCAGGCGCTCCGGCAGTTCGTCGGTGCCGGGCACACGGAACGGGATGCGGGCCTGGCGGATCTTCTTCTTGGCCCGCACGATCCGCTGGGCCATCGTGGCGGGCGGGACGAGGAAGGCCCGCGCGACCTCGGGCGTCGTCAGCCCGGCGAGGCAGCGCAGCGTCAGGGCCGTGCGGTCCTCGGCCGCCAGTGCCGGGTGCGCGCAGGTGAAGAACAGCCGGAGCCGCTCATCGGGCAGGTCGCCGCCGGTGTCGGCGGGCGGGGCGGGGTCGGCCCGGTCCGCCTCCACCTGGAGGACGGCGAGCCGCGCCGCGTAGGCCCGGTCCCGGCGCAGCCGGTCGACGGCCTTGCGCCGCGCCGTCGTCAGCAGCCAGGCGCCGGGCCGGGCCGGAACCCCCTGGACGGGCCAGTGCACGAGCGCCGCTTCGACGGCCTCGGACGCGACCTCCTCGGCCAGGTCGAGGTCGCCGAAGCGGTGGACGAGCGAGGCCAGCAGCCGGCCGTGCTCCTCGCGGAACACCGACTCCACGGACGATGCGACGGGTGTCCCGGTGCGGGAGGCTCCCTCGTCCACGGCCGGTCAGGCCCCGAAGTCGGCGATCGGGCGCACCACGACCGCCCCGCTGCCGCGGGCGCCGGGGCAACGGGCGGCCCAGTCGAGCGCCGCGTCGAGGTCGGGGACGTCGATGACGTAGAAGCCGCCGAGGACCTCGCGGGTCTCGGCGAAGGGCCCGTCGGTGACGGTCCGCCCGCCGGCCGGGTCGACCCGGACCGTCGTCGCGGTGACCAGGTCGGCCAGCGACTCGCTGGAGACCAGGATCCCCGCGTCCCTCACCTGCTTGTCATAGGCCATCCAGTCCTCGACGCTGCACTCGGCGGCCCCGCCGTTCTCGTCGATCGCGCCGCTGTGGATGAGCAGCATGTACTTCATGGGTCGGCTCCTGTCGTTGCCATCGGATATCGCGCGGCGTGGTCGCCGTACATGATGACGACGAACGGGATACGGCCGGATCGACACCCGTTCCGATATTCTCGCTGAGAGGGCCTCCCCGTGGCGGCCGCCGTCGCGTGCCGGGGGGTTCACCGAGCGGTTCGGCCGCATGGCGGACGCTTCCGACCCGGGCGCGCGGCCTCGACGCTCCGCATGGACGACGTCGCCGCCGGGTTCCGTCACGCCGGTTCGGGCAGCTGTCCCGCGAGCAGTTCTTCGGAGCGCTCCCAGAGCCCGCGGGCGAGGTCCGCGTCGGCCGCTTGCGGGTTGCGCGGCGTGCTGTCCCGGCGCTTGTAGTAGTAGGCGCCGGACCGCCAGTCCGTTCCGGGGGTGCCCTCGGCGAGCCACACGATCTGGTCGGCGCCCTGGTCGGGCGTTGACAGGAGGATGGGCCGGATCAGCGGCTTGGTGCCGAAGAAGCGGACGAAGCGCATGATCGGGCTGGTGGTCGCGGAGGCGAAGTTCGTCGCGACGTTGCCGGGGTAGAAGGAGGCCGCCGAGAGTCCGCCGGCGTGGTAGCGCCGATGGAGTTCCGTCGTGAACAGGATGTTCTCCAGCTTCGCCGCACCGTACGCGTGGACCGGATCGTAGCCGCGGTCGTGATCGAGGTCGGCCAGGTCGATCTCCTTGGCGAACCTCACGGTGCTGGAGGTCTGCAGTACCGACGCCCGCGACGCGATGAGCGTATCCAGGAGCCTGCGCGTGAGCAGGAACGGTGCGAGGTGGTTGACCTGGAACGTCTTCTCGAAGCCGTCCCTGGTCGTCGTCTTGGCGCCGAACACGCCGCCGGCGTTGTTGGCGAGCACGTCGATCCGCGGATAGGCGGCGCGGAGCCGGTCGGCGAGGTGCTCGACGTCGTCGAGACGGGTGAAGTCCGCGACGTAGCCGTCGACGCCGAGTTCCCTGGCAATGGCGTGGGTCTTCTCGGCGGAGCGGCCCACGACGACGACGGTATGCCCGTTCGCGTGCAGCCGCCGCGCGGCGGCTGCGCCGATGCCGTCGCTCGCACCCGTGATGACGACCACTTTGCTACCGCCCATGGTTCTCTCCTTCGAAGAGACTTGGTCGCTTATGTGAGACACGGTACCACCAATGGTTTGTAGTACCATCGGGATATGGCTCCGAACCAGGCTGCGCGCGGCGTGCGGGCGCGAGCGCGTCAGGCCATGCGCGCCGAAGTGGCTGCGACCGTCCAGGACCTGGTCCTCGAACGCGGCTACGAGGAGACGACGGTCGACGACATCTGCACGGCCGCCGAGATCTCCCGCAGCACCTTCTTCCGGTACTTCCCCTCCAAGGAGGACGCGCTCTTCGGCGAGACGGCCGAGGCCGGTGAGCACCTGCGCGACGCTCTCGCGGCCCGGCCCGCGGGCGAAGCGCCCTGGGTCGCCATGCGGCGCGCGCTCGACACGCTGATCGAGGGGTACGAGGCCCACGACGAGCGCACCCGGCGCCTCACCCGCCTGATCGTGAACACGCCGTCGCTCGCCGCCCGGCATCGGGAGAAGAACGCCCGATGGCAGGAACTGCTCCGGCCCGAGATCGCACGCCGCCTCGGAGCCGACCCCGCCGACGGCTCCGACCCGCGCGCCCACGCCGTGATCGCCGCCGCCCTCGGCTGCGTCGAGGCGGCCCTGACCGCATGGACCTCGGACGCTCGGCCGCAAGCGCTCGCCACCCTCCTGGACCACGCCATGGGGGCCTTCGCCCGCGTGGAGTGAGCAAGAGGGAGCCGCGTCCCTCCGGGGTCGCGGCGGAGGGAGGCCGCCGGCGACGGCCGCAGTCCCGGGTGCGATGGTTGGAGCCGGTACCCGCCCCATCCGACCGAGGACACCGTGAACATCTGGCTCGCCGCCGCCCTTGCCGTCCTGGGCGGGCTGATCCTGCTGTGGCTCGCGGCCCTGGCCGCCCTGGCCCTGGCCCGCCCGCGCGGCAACCTGCTCTCCGAGGCCGTGCGGCTGCTGCCCGACCTGCTGCGGCTCGTCCCCCGCCTGGCCCGCGACCCGGACCTGCCGCGCGGGGTACGCGTGCGGCTGTGGCTGCTGGTGGGCTACCTCGCGCTGCCGCTGGACCTGGTGCCCGACTTCATCCCGGTCCTGGGGTACGCGGACGACGCCATCGCGGTCGCCGTCGTCCTGCGCTCCGTCGTCCGGGCCGCCGGACCCCGGGCCCTGGAACGCCACTGGCCCGGCACCCCCGACGGGCTCGCCGCCGTACGCCGCCTGGCCGGCCTGCCCGCGACCGCGTGAGCTGCGGATACGCGCAGCAGCCCGGAGTTCCTCGGCGGCGCCGCCGCGCGCACCGGGCGGTCGGCGGCGGGTCCGCCCATTCGGCCCGCCCCCGGGGCCCACGCCGCGCCGCCACTTGGCCGGAAGGTTGCCCGTCCGCGGCTGTCCGTGAGGGGAAAGCGGGGTACTCCTCATCCACCCGCGGCATCCGCCGGACCGGGGACCGCGGGCAGGACCGCGGCGCGCCGCGGATCGACCTCCGACGCCGGAACCGACGCAGATGGGAGTCGCCGAATGCGTGTGCTGTTGTCGACGATGGGGACGCGCGGGGACGTCGAACCGCTGGTGGGACTCGCGGTGCGGTTGCGCGGACTCGGCGTGGAGGTGCGGGTGTGCGCGCCGCCGGACTGCGCGGAGCCGTTCGACGGTTCCGGCGTGCCCCTGGTGCCGACCGGCCCGCCGGTGCGCCCGATCCTGGCACGGGCGGCGCCGCCGACGGCCCAGGACCTGGCCCGGCGCGCGGCGGCGTCGGTCGCCGCCCACTTCGGCACGGTCGCCGCGGCGGCCCGGGGATGCGACGCCTTGGTGGCGACCGGCGTGATGCCGGCCGGCGCGCGGTCGGTGGCCGAGAGGCTGGGCATCTGCTACGTGTTCGCGAGCTACCAGCCGGCCACTCTGCCGTCGCCGTACCGCCCCCCGCCGCGGCTGCCGCTTCCCGGCCGGCCGTTGCCGCCGGAGGCGACCGACAACCGGGCGCTATGGGACCTCGACGCCCAGGGCTGGAGCGCGGTGTTCGGCACGGCGCTCAACTCCCACCGGGAGTCGGCCGGCCTGCCGCCGGTGGAGGACGTGCGGTCCCACGTCTTCACCGACCGGCCGTGGCTGGCGGCGGACCCGGTCCTGAGCCCGTGGCAGGAGCCCGCCGACCTCGACGTCGTGCAGACCGGGGCGTGGATCCTGCCGGACGAGCGCCCGCTCCCGGCCGGCCTGGAGGCGTTCCTGGCCGCCGGCGCGCCTCCGGTCTTCGTGGGTTTCGGCAGCATGCCGGTGCGGGCCCCGCGGGATGCCGCCGCCAACGCCGTCGAGGCGGTGCGCGCGCAGGGCCGCCGCGTGCTCGTCTCCCGCGGGTGGGCCGGCCTGGCCCCGGCCGACGGCGGCGGCGACTGCCTCGCCGTCGGCGAGGTCAACCAGCAGGCACTGTTCGCCCGGGTGGCCGCGGTCGTGCACCACGGCGGCGCGGGCACCACGACGACGGCCGCCCGGGCCGGCGCCCCGCAGGTGGTGGTGCCCCAGGCGGTCGACCAGCCGTACTGGGCCGGCCGGGTGGCCGAGCTGGGCATCGGCGCGGCACACGACGGTCCCGAGCCGACCGTCGCGTCCCTGTCGGCCGCGCTGCGGACGGCCCTGGCCCCCCGGACGCGCGCGCGGGCGGCCGCCGTGGCCGCACGGATCCGCACCGACGGGGCGGCGGTGGCCGCGGACCTGCTCCTCGAAACCGTCCGCGGGGAAGGGACGCCGGCATCGTCCTGAACCACGGGGACCGTCGTTCCGGGCCCGGCTCAGGCCACACGGCGGGCCGGTCCCGGCGGGCGGCCGCGGAGCCCGCGCCGAGCGGTCGTTCCCGCTCCCATCGCATCCCGCAGGCGGCTGTCGGCACCCCCTGGCGCGGATTCCCCCCGTCCGCGAGATCGCCGGGCTACTCGCCGGTGGCGGCGAGCGCGTCGATCTCGACCAGCATCTCCTCGTGCGGCAGCCCGACGAACACGGTGGTCCGGGCGGGCAGGTTCCCGTCCGGCACGTACCGGGAGACGAACTCGCCGTAGGCCTCGTTCATCGCGGTGAAGTGCGCGCGCTCGGTGAGGTAGACGCGGAACATCAGGACGTCGGCGACCGACGCCCCGCCGGCCTCCAGGATCGCCCGGACGTTCTCCAGCGTCCGCAGCGTCTGGGCGTGCACGTCGCCCGGCGCGATGTAGGTCTTCGTCGCCGGGTCCATCGGACCCTGCCCGGAGACCTGCAGCAGGCCGCCCTTGCGGACACCCTGGCTGAAGGTGTGGGCCGGGGCGGGCGCGTCGGGGGTGGAGACGGCGGTCGTGCTCATGCGGTGGAATCCTCTCGGGTCGGTCGCCAGCCGTTGTCGCGGGAGATCGCCCCGCTGACGGCCAGCAGTGACGGGACCAGCTCGATCAGCTGGTCGTAGCCGGCGACGATGGTCGGCACCGAGACCGACACCGCCGCCACCACGGTTCCGGCCGGTCCGCGGACCGGCGCCCCGATGCAGTTGATCGAGGGTTCGTTCTCCTCGCGGTCCTGCGCCCAGCCCTGCCCGCGCACGCGGTCGAGCTCGGCGAGGTAGGCGCCGCGATCGGTGATGGTGTGCGGGGTGCGCGCGGTGAACGCGACGGCGTCGAGGACCCGGTCCCGCTCGGCGGCGGGCAGGTCGGCGAGCAGCACCTTGCCGGCGGCCGTCGAGTGCACCGGGCCGCGCAGCCCGACCCGCGACGCCATCCGCACGTGGTCGTGCGAATCCAGCTTGTCGATGTAGACGATCTCGCTGCCGTCGCGTTCGGACAGGTGCACGGTGTGGCCGTGGGCGCGGTTGAACGCGTGCAGGTGCGGCGCCGCGACCGCGCGGACCTCCCGCTGCTCCAGCCCGCGCGAGGACAGCTCGAACAGCCGCGAGCCGAGCCGGTAGCGGTGCTGCGCGTCGCGGTGCACGAAGTGCTCGTCGGCGAGGGTGCGCAGCAGCCGCAGGACCGTCGTCTTGTGCACGTCGAGCCGGCGAGCCAGCTCGTCGAGGGACGCCGGTCCCTCCCCGAGCACGGTCAGGATCCGCAGGGCCTTGCCGAGGCTTCCGCTCACGCCGGCACCCCCGCAACCACGCCGCCGGGGCCGACGCGCAGCGCGGCCCAGCCGTCGTCGTCGAGGTCGAGCAGGTGCGCGGGCAGGGGGGCCGCGGAGTCGCCGGGCACGACGAGGACGGCGGCCGCGCCGAGGTGGCCGCGGCGCAGGCAGCGGCCCACGTCGTCGCCGCGGACCAGGCCGGCCAGCAGGCCGGCGGCGAACGCGTCGCCCGCCCCGACCGGTTCCACGACGTCCACGGCCAGCGCGGGTCGGGCGACGACCGAGCCGTCGCGCTGCACGGCCAGCGCGCGGGTCGCGCCGTCCTTCACGACGACCAGGTCCGGGGCGGGCAGCAGCGCGCGCAGCCCGGCCGGGTCGGCGGTGCCGAACACCCGCTCCGCTTCGTCGGCCCCGACGAGGACCACGTCGGCCTGCGCGGCGAGCCCCGCGACCCGGGCGGGGTCGCCGTCCGGCCACATCTGCTCACGCCAGTTGATGTCGAACGTGACGCGGTACGGGCGCGGGCGGGCGAGCAGGGCGTCGAGTGCGGCGGCGCAGGACGGCGACACGGCGGCGGTGATCCCGCTGAGGTGGACCCAGGACGCCGCCGCCAGGCGGGATCGGACGGGGGCGCCGGTCAGGAAGGGCGGATCCGTCGCGGTGGCCGCGGACCCCGCGCGACGGTAGTGCATACGCGTCGTGGGGCGACCGTCCGGACCGGTGGCGACCGTCTTGGCGTAACGCCCGGTGGGCCGGGTCGTGTCGGTGGCCACGGCCCCGACGTCGACACCCGCCCTCATGAGCGTGCCGGTGGCGAGAGCGCCCCACCGGTCGTCCCCGACCCGGCCGATCCAGGCCACGGGTGTTCCCGCGGCGGCGAGATTCAAGGCGACGTTGACCTCCGCTCCCGCCGCGCTGGCCGAGCCGGGGGACGTGGTGTCGAGGTCGGACACCAGTACCAGCGCTTCGCCGAAACACACCACCGGGCCGCGGTCCGTGATGTCCACCTGCGACAACTCCTTCTCGTGCCGTTGACCGCTCAGGGAAGTGAATGTTACAAACGAGAAGCAAAAAACGCAACAACCGGTGCAGAATACGCAACATGGCACTTCAGTGGCGTGTTGTGGGAAAAGATGGGTGAGTCTGGTGATCGATGTCGTCGACCTGGTGAGCCGCATGGTGCGGATCCCCAGCATCAACCCCCGTGGGCGGCCGGAGCCGGCGGAAACCCCCATGGCCGAGTTCGTCGCCGACTGGGCACGCGCGCACGGCATGCACGCCGAGCTGCGGGAGGTGCGGGACGGGCGGTACAACGTCGTCGTCACGCTGCCCGGTGACGGGCCGGAGACGCTGCTGCTCGAGACCCACCTCGACACCGTCGAGGTCGACGGGATGTCGGTGCCGGCTCACGAACCCGACGTGCGCGCCGGACTGCTCTACGGGCGTGGGGCGTGCGATGCGAAGGGCCCGCTCGCCGTGTTCCTCGCGGCGATGGCGGACCTCGCCGCCGCCGGACCCCGCCCGTACACGGTCGTGCTGGTCGGCGTGGTCGACGAAGAGCACCTCTACCGGGGGGTGGTCGCGCTGCGCGGGTACGGGCTCGACCCCGTCGGGGCCATCGTCGGGGAGCCCACGTCGCTGCGCCTGGTCACCGCGCACAAGGGATGCATGCGGTGCCGCATCACGACACGCGGACCCGGCGGGCACAGCTCCGAGCCCTGGGGGAAGACGAACGCGATCGCGTTCGCGGCCGAGGTGGTCGACCACCTGGCCGGCGAGCACGCGGCGAGGCTCGACGAAGACGTGCGTCCGCTCGTCGGGCCGCCGTCCCTCGCGGTCACGATGATCGAGGGCGGATCGGGACCGAACGTGCTGCCCGATCGCGCCGTCATCACCATCGACCGGCGCACCGTCGCCGGCGAGGACCCGCACGAGGTCTGGGCGGCACTGCGCGCCGAACTGGTGCGGCGCTGGCCGGAGGGGCTGGAGGTCGCGGAGCCGCACGTCGTCGACTACGCGTTGCAGACCGACCCCGATCTGCCCCTGGTCCGGGAATTCTCGGGGGCGCTCGCCGCGGCGGAGCTGGACCCCGGGGTGTACGGCGTCGGGCACGGCACCGACGCATCCAAGATCGCTCTCGACGCGGTCCCCTGCGTGGTGTTCGGGCCGGGCTCGATCGCGCAGGCGCACATGCCGGACGAGTACGTCCCGGTAGCGGACCTGCACACCGCCCGATCCGTACTCGTCGACGTGCTGCGTCGCCCGCTCTCCCGGGGAGGAAGCCGATGAGCGTCGAGAACGACCGGGGACCGGCGTCCCTGCTGGACGACGGACCCATCGGCCTGCGCTTCCCCGGCCTTCCTGTGGACGCCTCCGGACTGACGCTGACCGAGCTCGGCGCCCAGCGCCGGCCGCTGTTCGGCGGCGGGTTCGATTTTCCGCTGATGGTGCTCCGTGAGTCGGCCGTGCGGCACAACGCCGAATTGATGGCCGCGTTCGCGGAGCATGGCGGCGTGTCGCTGGCCCCCCACCTGAAGACGACCTGCGCGCCCGAACTCGCCGCATATGCCCTGCGGGCCGGGGCATGGGGCGTCTCGGTGGCGACGCCGTTCCAGGCGCGCGTCTTCATGGCGGCGGGGTTCGAGCGGATCCTGCTCGCGAACCAGGTCGTGGACCCGGGGTTCGCCGTCGAGGCGGCCGCCTGGGCGAACGCGGACCCGCGGCGCGACTTCCTCTGCCAGGTCGACTCGCCGGCGGGCGTGCGGGTGCTCGCCGACGCACTCGGCGCGCGATCCGGCGACCGCCCGTTGCCGGTGCTCGTCGAGATCGGCCACCCCGGTGGTCGCGCCGGCTGCCGCGACCGGGCCGCGCTGGACGCGGTGGTGCGGGCCGTCCGTGCGGAGCCCGCGCTGGTCCTCGCCGGTGTGAGCGGATACGAGGGATCGGTCAGCCACTCCCGCGGCCACGACGGCCTCGCCGCCGTCCGTGACTACCTGCACTGGGTCAGATCGGCCATGGACGAGGTCCTCACCCGGCCCGACCCCCGCCGGCACGAGTACGTCCTCAGCGCCGGGGGCAGCCTCTACTTCGATCTCGTCGCGGACGTGCTGGCCGCGGACCCGCCCTCCGGGCCCGGTGCGCCGCCCGTGCGGGTGATCACGCGTCCCGGGGCCTACCTGACCCACGACCAGGGGCTGTACGCCGAGCTCTCGCCTCTGGACGGCGGCGGCAGCCCACCCGAACCCCTCCGGCCCGCGATCGAGGTCTGGGCGCCCGTGCTGTCGCGGCCGACCCCGGACCTGGCGATCCTCGGGGCCGGCCGCCGGGACCTGAACTTCGATCAAGGACTCCCGGCACCGTTCGAAGCGCGGGACAGGTTCGGCCGCTCAGCCCGATACGGCGGCCCGGAGTGGAAGATCGTGGACCTGAACGACCACCACGCGTTCCTGCGGCTGCCGGCCGACGCCGAGCTGGCCCCGTCGGACCTCGTCCGGCTCGGGATCTCGCACCCGTGCACGGCGCACGACCGATGGCGTGCCGTCCTCCTCGCAGACGACGACGACACCGTCGTCTCGGTCGTCCGCTGCTACTTCTGACCTTCAGCGGCCCCGCCGCCCGAGAACCGAGAGTCCAACCATGACAGCTCCATCCACGCAGGAGCGGACCGGAACGAGGACCCGCGTGCGCTACGCGGTCCTCGCATCCGACTTCGTGATCCTCATGCTCAACTACGCCGATCGCGCGGTCATCGGCGTCGCCGCACCCCTGATCATCTCCGAGTTCGGGTTCTCGAACGCGGCGTTCGGCTGGATCCTCGCGGCCTTCGCCTTCACGTACTCCCCGTTCGGATTCATCGGCGGCTGGCTCGCGGACCGCTACGGTCCGGCCAAGGTCATGGGCTGGGCGGCGATCGCCTGGTCGGTGTTCACCGCGCTGACCGCGGCCGGTGTCGGGTTCGTCAGCCTGATCATCATCCGGCTGCTCTTCGGGGCGGGTGAGGGCCCACAGGCCACCGTCACCGCCAAGATCATGCACAACTGGTTCCCGAAGCGGGAGCTCGGTACGGCGCTGGGCATCGCGAACGCCGCGACGCCACTGGGCGGTGCGGTGGGCACGCCCGTCGTCGTCGCGATCATGGAGGCGACCCAGGGCAACTGGCGGCTGCCCTTCATCATCTTCGGCGTCCTGGGCCTGCTGTGCGCCATCGGCTGGTTCATCGTGGTGCGCGATCGCCCCGAGGACCACGCCCGGGTCTCCGCCGCGGAACTGGCCCACATCCGGCAGGACGAGCACGTCCCGGCCGATGCGGCGGAGGACGGGGCGGGGGCGAGCGGTCCGTGGCTGCACCTGCTTCGGCTGCCCGCCGTCTGGTCGACCGCGATCGCCTACTTCGGCTACGCCTGGATCCTCTGGACCTTCCTGAACTGGTTCCCGACGTACCTGGTCAACGAACGCGGGATCGACATCGCCGAGCTGTCGGTGACCGGCGCGGTCCCGTGGGTGGGCGGCTGTGTCGGTCTGGCCCTGGGAGGCGTCTTCACCGACTGGCTCGTCCGCCGGACCGGCCGGACGCTCGGCCCCCGGCGGTGGACCGTGGTGGTGTGCCTGGCGGCGACCGGTCTGCTGTTCGGACTGATCGGGCTGGTGGCGAGCACGACGGGAGCGGTCGTGCTCATGACCGTCGTCGTCTTCCTCCTCTACTTCACCGGCGCCCAGTACTGGATCATCGTGGGAACGGTCGTGCCGGCGGAGCGGTACGGATCCGTCTCCGGTGCGGTGCAGATGTTCGCGACATCGGCGTCGATCATCGCCCCCACCGCGACCGGGTATCTCATCGACTCGTCGTTCGGCTGGACCGGCACGTTCGCGGTGGCCAGTGCGGTGGCGGTGCTGGGCGCGCTGCTGCTGGCCGTGGTCGGGGGCGCGAGCGGCCGCCGCGAGGCAGCGGGCTGAGGCACCGCGGACACCCGGTGGTCCTGCGTCGGCGTCCACGACGCGCCGTTGCGCGCGTCGTGGACGCCCGGCCGGAGCCGCCCCATCGCGTGGCCGCCCCGTCCGGCCGTTGCTCCGACGCCGTCTCATTCAGAGCGCCGGGGCCTCACCAGTGCCGGCAACGGCTTGGTCGCCCCGCGGGTCAGGGCCGGACGAGGACCTTGAGGGCCCTGCGCTCGTCCATGGCGCGGTAGCCCTCGGGCGTCCGGTCGAGGGCGACGGTCTCATCGAAGACCCGGCCCGGCTCGACGGTGCCGTCCAGGACGGCCGGCATCAGCGTCTCGATGTAGGCGCGGGCGGGGGCGGGCCCGCCGGTGAGTGTGATGTTGGGGCCGAAGAGGCTGGTGAACCCGACGGGCGCCTGCTCGTACTGGGGCACCCCGACCCGGCTGATCACCCCGCCGGGGCGCACGACGCCGACCGCCTGCTCATAGGCCGGCATGTGGCCGACCGCTTCGAGCACGACGGGGCTCCCGTGCCCGCCGGTGAGCTCGCGCACCTTCGCGATGCCCTCCTGCCCGCGCTCGGCCACGACGTCGGTGGCGCCGAACTCGCGCCCCAGGTCGGTCCGCGCCTTGTGGCGGCCCATCAGCACGATCCGCTCGGCACCCAACTGGCGGGCCGAGAGCACCGCGAGCAGTCCGACCGCCCCGTCACCGATGACGGTGACCGTGCTGCCGGCCGTCACACCGCCTTTGAGGGCGGCGTGGTAGCCGGTGCCGTAGACGTCGGAGAGGGTCAGCAGCGACGGCAGCAGGTGGGAGTCCTCGCCGACCGGCGCCTTGACCAGGGTGCCGTCGGCGAAGGGGACCCGTACCGCCTCGGCTTGGGCCCCGCCGATCCCGCCGGCGGCCCAGAAGCCGCCGTGCAGGCAGGACGTCTGCAGCCCCGCGTGGCAGAACTCGCAGCTCCCGTCCGACCAGGCGAACGGTGCGATCACCAGGTCGCCGCGGGCCACGGTCGACACCGCGGAGCCCGCATCCTCGACAACGCCGACGAACTCGTGGCCCATCGGCGTGCCCTCAGGAGTGGCCGGCATCGAGTGGTAGGGGTGCAGGTCGCTTCCGCACACACAGGCCCGCACCACGCGCACCACCGCGTCGGTGGGCAGCTGGATCTTCGGATCGGGGACGTCGACGACGCGCACGTCGCCGGCCCCGTACATGTAGGCGGCTCTCATGATCTGCAGTCAACCGCGCCCGACCGCGCGCAGGGAGAGCCTGGTGTTCGGGGTACCGCCACTACCTCCCTGCCCACCCGCCCCTCGCCTAACCTGGAGAAATGAGCCAGGACGACCACCGCGCCGAGATCCGCGAGTTCCTCAGCTCACGGCGGGCGCGCATCACGCCCGAACAGGCCGGGCTGCCCGCCTACGGCGGCAACCGCCGTGTCGCAGGGCTGCGCCGCGAAGAGGTCGCCATGCTCGCCGGGGTCTCCATCGACTACTACATCCGCATGGAACGCGGCAACCTCTCCGGAGCCTCCGAGGCCGTGCTCGACGCCCTGGTCCGCGCCCTGCAGCTGGACGAGGCCGAACGCGACCACCTCTTCGCCCTCGCCCGGGCCGCGGGCCCGGCACGCCGCCCGCGCCGCCCCCCGCCGACCGACGTGCGGCCGGTCATCCAGCAGGTGCTCGACGCCATCACCGACGCCCCCGCCTGGGTGCGCAACGGCCGCCACGACATCGTGGCCATGAACCCCCTCGCCCGCGCCCTGTACGCGCCGGTGCTGGCCGATCCCCGGCGGCCGGCCAACACCATCCGGTTCATCTACCTCGACCCCGCGGCGCGCGAGTTCTTCGTCGACTGGGAGCGGGTCGCCGACGACGCGGCCGCGATGCTGCGCCTGGAGGCGGGCCGCACCCCGCACGACCAGGCGCTGGTGGAACTGGTCGGCGAGCTGTCGACACGCAGCGACGTCTTCCGGCACCGGTGGGCCTCCCATGACGTGCGGTTCCACCGCAGCGGGCAGAAGCGGCTGCGCCACCCGGTGGTCGGCCGACTCGATCTGGACTTCGAGTCGATGGACCTGCCCTCCGAGCCGGGGCTGGTGCTCAACGTCTACACGGCGCCCCCGGACACACCGGCGGCGGACGGGCTCCGGATGCTCGCCAGCTGGGCCGCCACCCAGGAGGGGGAGGAGGCGCCGACCGGTACCGAAGGCGGCCGGCACGGCTGAGAACGCGCTCGATCGCGTCGAGAACCACGGCGCGGCACACGGGCTCGGATCGGGACTCCGCTCGACCCCGCCAGGGGAGTGCGGGAGCAGCCGCGAGACGAACCCGACTGATGGGCGTTGAGTAGGGTGACGGGAGCCAAAGTGCCGTCGTATCCGGTGCGCCCGCCCCCTACGCCTTGGAGGAACCGCCATGGAGCAGCTCTCCTTCGCCGACCGCACCGTCGTGGTGACCGGAGCCGGGAGGGGCATCGGACGCGCCCACGCGCTGTTGCTCGCCTCCCGCGGCGCCCGTGTCCTCGTCGCCGACCGCGGAGCCCGGACCGACGGGGCCGGCGTCGACGGCGGCGACCCCGCGGGTGACGTCGTCGCCGAGATCCGGGCCGCGGGCGGCCGCGCCGAGGCGTCGCGGGCCGACATCTCCACCCGGGAGGGCGCCGAGTCGGTCGTCGCCATGGCGGTCGAGGCGTTCGGGGGCCTGGACGCGGTCATCAACAACGCGGGCATCGTCCGCACGGCGCCCTTCGACGAGGTGGATCCCGAGGAGTACCAGCGCCATCTCGACGTCCACTACTTCGGAACGCTCCACCTCGTGCGGGCGGCCTGGTCCCACCTGGCCGCCTCCGGGAGCGGGCGGGTGCTCAACACGGTCTCGGCCGCCATGCTGGGCCACCCGATGATGGCCCACTACGGCGGCTCCAAGGCGGCGGTCTTCGGGCTCACCCGCAGCCTCGCGGTGGAGGGCGCCGCGCACGGCATCAGGGTCAACGCCCTGGCCCCCGGTGCGGGCACCCGCATGGTGGAGAGCTCCGCGAGCACCCTGAGCCCCGAGGACCTGGAGTACATGCGGACCAGGTTGCGCCCCGACCACGTCGCCCCGGTCGCCGCGTACCTGGTCCACCCCTCGTGTGAGGTGACCGGTGAGGTCATCACCGCGGCGGGGGGAATGGTCAACCGGATGGCGGTGGTCTACACCGCCGGTATCCACGACCCCGGCCTGACCGTCGAGACCGTCGCCGAACGGTTCGACGAGGTCATGGCCGTCACGCCCGAGGCCGTGCCCCAGGTGGTGGCCACGCAGGTCCCCTGAACCGGCGAGGAGGCACCCCCACGCCCTGCGGGGCCGATCGGCCGTCCTCTCAGCCGTCCAGCCCCATGGGGCGGCCTCCGTTGTACCACCCGTCGGGCGGTCCGGGGCTGAGGGCGGTGCCGCTCGGGCCGCGCCGCAGGCTCTGCTCCGCTCCGGCCGGCCGCGCGGTGGGGGACGCGATCCCGGTTCCGGGCCGCGACAGGACCGGACTCAGGTGGCCCCGGCCGGCGAAGCCGGAGGAGAGCGGATGCCCCAGGAGACGGACGATCACGGAATGTTTTCGTCCTGTCGCAGGTCAAGGCGCTGCCTGCTCTTGTGAGCAAATATCCCCCCATCTGTTGCGCCTTTGTGAAATCCAGATCTACGGTGCGTAACACGCATCACATCTGGAGGCCAACATGCGTCGTTCACGCATCCTGGGCATCACGGCGGCGGCGATCACCACGGTCACCCTCTCCGCCTGCTCACTGTCCACGACCCCGGGTGGGGCTTCCGGGGGCGGCACCGACTCCGACGGCCCCGTCGTCATCGGGTTCAGCCAGGCCACGCAGCAGTCCCCCTTCTACGTCCAGCTCCGCGAGGGCGCCGAGCAGGCGGCCGCGGACGAGGGCGCCGAACTCTACTTCGCCGACGCCGGCGGCGACGTCACCAAGCAGAACGACGACGTCCAGGACCTGATCACCCGCCAGGTCGACATCCTGCTCGTCAACCCCGTCGATCCCGAGGGCGTCGAGGCCGCCATCGCCTCCGCCGAGTCCGCCGGGATCCCGGTCGTCACCGTCGACCGGCCGGTTCCGGAGGGCGCCGACGCCCACGTCGGCCGCGACAACGAGGCCATGGGGGCCCTGGTCGGCGCCCGTCTGGCCGAGGAGCTCGGCGACGAGGGCGGCACCGTCATCGAGATCAAGGGCGACGCGGGCGGCGCCGTGGCGCGCGACCGCAGCGCCGGATTCCACGAGGCCGTCGCCGACAACGACGCCATCGAGATCGTCGAGGGCCCCTACAGCGACTACATCCGCTCCAACGCGGTCACCGCCATGCAGGACCTCATCCAGACCAACCCCGACGTCCGCGCCGTCTACGCGCACAACGACGACATGGCCCTGGGCGCCCTCCAGGTCCTGCGGGAGAACGGCCGCGACGACGTCCTCGTCACCGGCGTCGACGGCCTGATGGAGGCGGTGCAGGAGATCGCCGACGGCGGCCCGTACCTGGCCACCGCCCTCAACGACCCCATCGAGCTGGGCCGCGTCGCGGTCGACGTCTCCCTGGGAGTGCGGGACGGCGAGGTCCCCGGCGAGCCGGTCGACGCCGGGACCACCCTCGTGGACCCCGGCAACGCGGCCGACTACGTCGGCGACACCACCTTCGCGCTCGACGGCGACCGCTGAGACGACCGACGGCACGAGCGACAGCGACCGCGGCCCCGGCTTCCCGGGGCCGCAACCGAGAGGAAGAACCACCGCCATGTCAGAGACCATGCAGGCCGCCGTTCTCCACGGCCCCGGGGACATCAGGGTCGAGCGGGTCCCCGTCCCCGTCCCGGGCCCGAACGAGGCGCTGGTCCGCGTCGCCGCCTGCGGCGTCTGCGGCTCCGACATCCCCCGCATGCTCCGCCCCGGCGGCGCCTACCACCTGCCCCTCATCTGCGGCCACGAGTTCGCCGGGCACGTCGTCACTTTGGGCGAGGAGCTCGCCGCGTCGGGAGCGGTCGCCGAGGGCGATCTGGTCACCGTGCCGCCGCTGCTGCCCTGCCGGGCCTGCGGGCCCTGCGCCCAGGGCAACTTCAGCCTCTGCGAGGACTACGACTACTTCGGCAGCCGCCGCGCCGGCGCCTACGCCCAGTACGCCACCGTCCCCGCCGGCAACATCCTGGTCGTACCCGAGGACCTGGACCCCCGCGCCGCCGCGATGCTCGACCCGGCCGCCATCGCCCTGCACGCCGTGTGGCGCACCAAGCTGCGCGCGGGCCACCGCGTCGCCGTCGTCGGGGCAGGGCCAATCGGGCTCTTCGCCATCCAGTGGGCGGCGCTGTCCGGGGCCTCGGAGATCCTGTCCATCGACGTCAGCGAAGAGAAGGCGGCCATGGCCCGCCAGGCCGGCGCCACCCACACCGCGACCTCCCCCGAGGAGGCCCGCGACCACGCGGGGTCCGGCTACGACGTCGTGATCGAGTCGGCCGGGCTGCCCGCGACCGTCGACCTGGCCGTCTCCCTGGCCGCCCGCCTCGGACACGCGGTGTTCATCGGCATCCCGCACGACCCCGTGGTACTGCCCAAGACGACCTTCAGTTCCTTCCTGCGCCGCGAGGTCACCCTGCACGGGGCCTGGAACTCCTTCTCCGCACCCTTCCCCGGCGACGAGTGGCGCCACGCCGCCCGCGCCATGGCGGAGGGCCGCCTGGAGTGGAAGTTCATGATCACCCACGAACTCGGCCTGGACGAGCTTCCTGAGACGATGCACCGGCTCGGAGACCGGTCGGTCTTCAGCTCCAAGGTGCTCTTCCTGCCGAACGGGGACTGACATGACGGCACTGTTGGCCATCGACCTGGGGACGGAGAGCGCACGGGTCGCCGTCTACGCGGACGACGGCACCGCCCTCGGACACGGCGAGAGCGGCTACCCCACGCTCTACCCCCGGCCCGGGTGGGCCGAGCAGGACCCGGGTGACTGGTGGCGGTCCGTGGTGAGCGCGGTCGCTCAGGCGCTGGAGGAGGCGGGCCGCCCTGAGGTGGCGGGCGTCGCCGTCGCCACCACCGCCTCCACGGTCGCCGTGCTCGACGACGCGGGCCGGCCGCTGCGCCCGGCCCTGCTGTGGATGGACAACCGGGCCAGCGAGGAGTCGGCGCGCACCGCGGAGGCCGACCACCCGGTGCTGCGCTACTCCGGCGGCTCCGACGCGGTCGAGTGGCTCGTCCCCAAGGCCATGTGGCTGGCCGCCAACGAACCGGAGACCTACCGCCGCGCCGCGCGGATCGTCGAGGCGGTCGACTACCTGGTGTGGCGGCTCACCGGCCGGTGGGCGGGCTCGCAGATGAACGCCGTCTGCAAGTGGAACCACGATCCCCGCGGCGCCGGGTTCTCCGTCGACCTCTACGCCAGGTTCGGGGTCCCCGATCTGCGGGAGAAACTGCCCGACACGGTCGTCCCCGTCGGCGACCCGATCGGCGAGCTGACCGCGGCCGCACGCGCGGAACTCGGGGTGCGGGGCCCCGCCCTCGTGTGTTCCGGCGGCATCGACGCCCACCTGTCGCTCCTGGCGGTCGGCGGTGCCGAGAACGGACGCGTGTCCGTGGTGTCGGGCACCTCCACCGCCTTCATCACGGAGGTGGACGAACCCGTCTTCCCGCAGACCATCTGGGGCCCCTACCCGGACGCCCTGGACCGCGGCGCCTGGCTGATCGAGGGCGGCCAGGTCGCCTCCGGATCCGTCCTGACCTGGACCGGGGAACACCTGCTCGGCCTGCGCCGCGCCGATCTCCCGGCCCTCTTCGACGAGGCGGCGGCTCTGCGGCCCGCCGACCACGGACTCCTGGTCCTCGACTACTTCATGGGCAACCGCACCCCGCTGCGCGACCCCCGGCTGCGCGGCGCCGTCCTGGGGCTGACCCTGGGCACCACGCCCGCGCAGGTCTACCGGGCGGCCGTGGAAGGGGTGGCCTACGGGACCCGCCGGGTCCTGGAGTCCTTCATCGAGGGCGGGGTGCCCGTGGACGAGGTCTTCGTGTCCGGGGGCATCCGGCACAACCCGCTGTGGCTCCAGACCACCGCGGACGTCCTGGGCCGGCCGCTGCACCTGGTCACCGGGGACAACCTCACCCTGCGGGCCTGCTCCGTCATCGCGGCGGTGGGCACCGGGGCGGCGGGGGGCCTGCGCGAGGCCGCGCGGGCCTTCGCCCCCCGGTACCGGGTGATCGAACCCGATACCGCGCACGCCGAAGCCCTGGAGCGCGGATACGGGGACTACGTCGCCGCCACCGACCAGACGCGCGCCATCGCCCACCGGCTCAGCGACCCCGCTCGGAGGCGGCCATGAGCGGGCCCACCGACGAGAACCTGCTCTACCAGGTCGCCTCGCTCTACTACGAGCAGGACCAGACCCAGGAGCAGATCGGCACGCGACTCCACTTCACCCGCTGGAAGGTCGGGCGGATGCTCGTCGAGGCCCGTGAGGCCGGGATCGTGCGCATCGAGGTCGTGCACCCCCGATCGCGCGTCCACACGGTCGAGAAGGCCCTGTGCGACCGCTTCGGGCTGCGCGACGCCGTGGTGGTGTCCGCGGGACGGGCCCAGGACGAGAAGGAACTGCGGTCCCGCGTGGCCAAGGCCGCCGCGGACTACCTGGCGGCGCTGCGCCCGGCTCCGGTCCTGCTCGGTGTCTCCTGGGGGCGCACGCTGGACCTCGTCGCGCGCGGCATCCCCGCCGGGTGGGCGCGCGGAGTGGACGTGATCCAGATCAACGGCGGCCTGAGCCGGTCCCACCGGCCCACCTCCGCCCAGGACATGGCGAGCCGCATCGCCCACCAGGGATCGGGGAC
Source organism: Nocardiopsis mangrovi (assembly GCF_042653925.1). Taxonomy (NCBI): domain Bacteria; kingdom Bacillati; phylum Actinomycetota; class Actinomycetes; order Streptosporangiales; family Nocardiopsidaceae; genus Nocardiopsis; species Nocardiopsis mangrovi. Next base: position 75,233 of record NZ_JBHSFQ010000008.1, on the reverse strand, counting down.
CGTCACGCTCCTGCCGGTCCCCGCCATCGTCGAGCACGAGGACACGCGCCGCGTCCTGGAGCGCGATCGCGCGGTCGCGGACATCCTCGACCACGCGCGGAGGGCGGACGTCATGCTCTTCAGCCCCGGCGGCATGGGGACGGACTCGGTCCTGGTGGAGTCCGGGCACATCGATCCGGCCGATGTCGAGCGCCTCGCCTCCCTGGGGGCGGTGGGCGACGTGGTGGGCCGCTTCCTCGACAGGAGCGGGGCCGTGGTCGACCCCGGGCTGGACGCCCGGACCCTGGGCGTGTCCTTCGACGCCCTGCGGTCGGCCCCGGTCTCCATCGCGGTCGCCTCCGGGGCCGCCAAACACCCGGTGTGCGCGGCGGTCGTCAAGGGGCGGCTGTGCAACACCCTCGTCACCGACGACCAGACCGCCCGGTGGCTGCTCGACCGCGAAACCGGGGAGGTGTGATGTCCATGGATACCGGACCCGACCGCCTGACGATGCGCGGCATCGTCAAGAGGTTCCCCGGCACCGTCGCCAACGACGGGGCCGAACTGTCCGTGCGAGCCGGGGAGGTGCACTGCCTGCTGGGTGAGAACGGGGCGGGCAAGAGCACCCTCGTGAAGATCCTCGCCGGGTCCCAGCAGCCCGACGAGGGCGAGATCCTGATCGACGGCGCGCCTGTGGCGCTGCACAGCCCGCAGTCCGGGCTGGCAGCGGGGATCGCCGTCATCTACCAGGAGCTGGACCTGGTCCCCGATCTGACGGTGGCGCAGAACCTGCTGCTGGGCCACGCGCCGGCGTTCGGGCCCTTCGTCCGGCGCGCGGAGCGGGAGCGCCGGGCGCGGCAGGCCCTGGACCGTGTGGGCGCCGACTTCCCGGTCACCGCCACGGTCCGCGACCTGCCCATCGCCGCGCAACAGCTCACCGCCATCGCCCGCGCCCTGACCTCCGACGCTCGCGTCATCGTCATGGACGAGCCGTCGGCGACCCTGGGCGAGAACGATCTGCGCAAGGTCTTCGACGTGGTCCGCTCCCTCGCGGCCGAGGGCCGCTCGATCATCTACATCTCCCACCGCATGGACGAGATCATGGAGATCGGGGACCGTGCCACCGTCCTGCGCGACGGGCGCACCGTGGGGGTGTTCGACGTGGCCTCGACCGGCCCGGACACCCTGGTGTCCGCCATGATCGGCGAGGCGCGCGAGCCGGCCGGGTCCGACCAGCGGCCCCCGGTCGCGGGCGACCCCCTGCTGTGCGTCGACCGCGTCCGGGTTCCCGGACTCCTCGACGTCTCCGGGATCGAGGTGCGGCCGGGCGAGGTCGTCGGGCTCGCGGGGCTGGGCGGCGCGGGCCGCACCACCCTGCTCAGGGCGCTCTTCGGCGACGTCAAGGCCACCGTGGAGGTGCGCCTCGACGGCCGGCCGCTGCGCGCGGGGAGTCCCGCGTCGGCGGTGCGTGCCGGCCTGGCCCTGGTGCCCGAGAGCCGCAAGGAACAGGGCCTCATGCTCGGGCTGTCGGTGGTGCGCAACGCCGCGGTCACCGCCCTGGGCCGTCCCCCCTGGCTCCTTCCGCACCGCCGCGGGGCGCGCCGCGCCGATCCGGTCCTGGCCGACCTGGGCGTGCGCTTCTCCTCGCCGCACCAGCCCGTCGGCAAGCTCTCCGGCGGCAACCAGCAGAAGGTCGTCCTGGCCAAGTGGATCGCCCGGGGCGGCGTGCGGGTCCTGCTCCTCGACGAGCCGACCCGCGGACTGGACGTCGGCGCCAAGGCCGACCTCTACCGCCAGGTCCGCGCCCTGGCCGACACGGGGGTCGCCGTCCTCCTCGCCAGCAGCGAGCTCAACGAGCTGACCGCGAACGCGGACGGCGTCTGGGTGCTGTACGAGGGCCGCAACGTCGGCTTCTTCGACCCCCGCACCACCTCCGAGACCACCATCGCGCACACCGTCATCACAGGAGCGATGCCATGAGCACCCTCACGCAGGAACCCCGGGCGTCCGCCGCCCCCGCGTCGCGGGGGAGGCGCGGTTCCGACATGTTCGTCAAGTTCAACCTGCTCATCGTGTTCGCCGCGCTGTGCGTGGTGGCGAGCCTGCTCGCCCCCGAGTTCCTCACCACGCGCAACCTGGCGAACCTGCTCCAGCAGTCGTCGCTCACGGGCATCGTCGCGATCGGGATGACCCTGGTCATCCTCACCTCGGGCATCGACCTGTCGGTCGGCAGCATCGCCGCCTTCGGCGGGATGACGGTCGCCCTGCTCATCGACGGCGACATGAACTTCCTGGTGGCGATCGCGATCAGCCTCGCGATCGGCGCGCTCTTCGGCGCCGTCATGGGCGGGCTGTCCGCCTACCTGGCGCTGCCCGCGTTCATGACGACGCTGGCCGGGCTCACCGCGATCCGCGGCCTCACCTACATGCTCACCGACGGCCAGCCCGCGGGCGGAGACGTGCCGCAGGCGTTCCAACTGCTGGGCGGCGGTTTCCTGGGCTACGTGCCCGTCGTCGGCCTGATCTTCATCGCGGTCACGGTGATCGCCTCCCTGGTGCTGCGCTACACCGACTTCGGCGAGTACGTCTACGCCGTGGGCAGCAACCGCGAGGCCGCCCGCCTTGCGGGCCTGCCCGTTCGCGGGGTCGTGACCGCGGTCTTCGCGATCTCCGGGGGGCTGTCGGCGCTGGCCGGGGTGCTGCTCACCGCGCGCCTGACGATCGGCCAGCCCACCGCGTTCAACGGCCTGGAACTGGAGGCGATCGCCGCGGTGGTCCTGGGCGGCACCAACCTCTTCGGCGGACGGGGCGGGGTGTTCGGCACGTTCGTGGCCGTCCTGCTGCTCTCGGTCCTGCGCAACCTGTGCAACCTGATGGGGCTGGGATCGTTCTTCCAGATGGTCGTGACCGGCGTCATCCTCGTCGTCGCCCTCATCCTCAACATGGTCATCGAAAAGAGAGGTTCGCGTGTCTGATACGGCCACGGCGCCACCGGTGGTGTCGAACTCCTCCCTCCGGGCGTTCCTGCACGGCCTCCCGGGGGTCGACGAGGTCGGCGCCCGGGCCCGCGCCCAGGACCTGTCCACCCGGTCCATCAAGACCACCGCCAAAGCGCGGGCCATCGACCTGGCCATCTCCATGGTGGACCTGACGACGCTCGAGGGCGCCGACACACCCGGCAAGGTCCGGTCCCTGTGCGCCAAGGCCGCCCTGCCCGACCCGACCGACCGGACCGTGCCCCACGTGGGGGCCGTGTGCGTCTACCCCGACATGGTCGCCACCGCCGTCGAGGCACTGCGCGGTACCGGGATCGGCGTGGCCTCCGTCGCCACCGCCTTCCCGTCCGGGCGCGCGCCCATGGAGGTCAAGCTGGCCGACACCCGGCGCGCGGTCGCCGACGGCGCCACCGAGATCGACATGGTCATCGACCGCGGCGCCTTCCTGTCCGGGGACTACCGCAAGGTGTTCGACGAGATCGCCGCGGTCAAGGAGGCCTGCGGCCGAGCGCATTTGAAAGTCATCCTGGAGACCGGCGAGCTGGTCACCTACGACAACGTGCGCCGAGCCTCCCACCTGGCGATCCGGGCCGGCGGGGACTTCATCAAGACCTCCACCGGCAAGGTGTCCCCGGCCGCGACGCTGCCGGTCACCCTGATCATGCTGGAGGCCGTGCGCGACCACCACGCCGCCACCGGCCGCCGCGTGGGCGTCAAGCCCGCCGGGGGGATCCGCACCACCAAGGACGCCATCCGCAACCTGGTCCTGGTCAACGAGACCGCCGGTCCCGGCTGGCTGACCCCGGACCTGTTCCGCATCGGCGCCTCCAGCCTCCTGAACGACCTGCTCATGCAGCGCACCAGGCTGTCCACCGGCACCTACCCGGGCCCCGACTACTACACGCAGGACTGAGCCGTGATCTTCGAATACGCGCCCGCACCGGAGTCCCGCTCCGTCGTCAGCCTGCGCGAGACCTACGACCTGTTCGTCGACGGCGAGTTCACCCCGGCCCAGAGCGGTGAGTACCTCACCACGCTCAACCCGGCCGACGAGGAGGAACTCGCCCGGGTGGCCGTGGCCGGGGCGGCCGACGTCGACCGCGCCGTCGCCGCCGCCCGCCGCGCCCACGACACCGTGTGGAGCCGCATGAGCGGCGCCGAACGCGGCAAGTACCTGTTCCGCATCGCCCGGATCATTCAGGAGCGCTCGCGTGAATTGGCCGTCATGGAGTCGATGGACAACGGCAAGCCCATCAAGGAGACCCGCGACGTCGACCTGCCGCTGGTCGCCGCGCACTTCTTCTACTACGCCGGCTGGGCCGACAAGCTCGCCCACGCCGGGCTGGGCCCCGACCCGCGACCGCTCGGCGTAGCCGCCCAGGTCATCCCGTGGAACTTCCCGCTGCTCATGCTCGCGTGGAAGATCGCCCCGGCCCTGGCCACCGGCAACACCGTCGTGCTCAAGCCCGCCGAGACCACCCCGCTGACCGCGCTGGCCTTCGCCGGGATCTGCCGGGAGGCGGACCTGCCCCCGGGCGTGGTCAACATCCTCACCGGCGCCGGGGAGACGGGCCGGGCCCTGGTCGAGCACCCGGGCACCGACAAGGTCGCCTTCACCGGTTCCACCGAGGTCGGCCGCCGGATCGCCCGCACCGTGGCCGGGACGGCCAAGCACGTCACACTGGAGCTGGGCGGCAAGGGCGCCAACATCGTCTACGACGACGCCGCCCTCGACCAGGCCGTGGAGGGTGTGGTCTCGGGCATCTTCTTCAACCAGGGCCACGTCTGCTGCGCCGGGTCCCGCCTGCTCGTCCAGGAGTCGATCGCGGAGGAGTTCCTGCCCCGGCTCAAGGAGCGCATCTCCAGACTGCGCCTGGGCGACCCGCTGGACAAGAACACCGACATCGGTGCCATCAACTCCGCCGCCCAGCTGGAGCGGGTCCGCGCGCTCACCGCCACCGCCGACGAGGAGAACGTCGAGCGCTGGTCGCCCGCCTGCGACCTGCCCGAGCGCGGCTACTGGTTCGCGCCCACCGTGCTCACCGGCGTCAGCCAGGCGCACCGGGTGGCGCGCGAGGAGATCTTCGGCCCCGTGCTGTCGGTCCTGACCTTCCGCACCCCGGAGGAGGCCGTCGCGAAGGCCAACAACACCCCATACGGGCTGTCCGCGGGCGTATGGACCGAGAAGGGCTCCCGCATGCTGTGGACCGCCGAGCGCCTGCGCGCCGGCGTGATCTGGTCCAACACGTTCAACAAATTCGACCCGACCAGCCCCTTCGGCGGGTACAAGGAGTCGGGATACGGCCGCGAGGGCGGCCGCCACGGTTTGGAGGCCTACCTTGGCTGAGCGGCGCGGCAGCAAGAAGAACACGAAGGACACCCGGGGCGCCGAGAAGGCCCTGGAAGCGGGGGGTGGCGGCGCGGAAGCCCCGGAGGCCGGCGGCGGCCGCGCGGAAACCCCGGTCCCGGCCCGGCTCGCGGTCCGCAAGACGTACAAGCTCTACCTCGGCGGGGCCTTCCCTCGTTCGGAGTCCGGCAGGAGTTACCCCGTGACCTCAGCGGACGGCGCCCACCTGGCCAACGCCTCACTCGCCTCCCGCAAGGACGCGCGCGACGCCGTCGCCGCGGCCCGCAAGGCATTCGGCGGCTGGTCGGGGCGCACCGCCTACAACCGCGGCCAGATCCTGTACCGGGTCGCCGAGGTCATGGAGGGACGCCGCGACCAGTTCGCCGCCCAGCTCGTCGACGCCCGGGGCCTGACCCGCGCACAAGCCGATCGGATCGTCTCCGCGGCGGTGGACCGCTGGGTGTACTACGCGGGCTGGACCGACAAGTTCGCCCAGGTCCTGGGCGGCGCCAACCCCGTCTCCGGACCCTTCTACAACCACTCGGCGCCCGAGCCCACCGGTGTGGTCGCGGTGTTCGCGCCCCAGGACGCCCCCCTGCTCGGGCTCACCTCGGTGATCGCCCCGGCCATCGCCACGGGCAATACCGCCGTGGTGGTCGCCTCCGAGCGGGCGCCCCTGGCCGCGGTCGACCTCGCCGAGGTGCTGGCCACCTCCGATGTGCCCGGCGGAGTGGTCAACCTGCTCACCGGGCGGGTGGGCGAGGTGGGACCGCACCTGGCCTCGCATGCCGACGTCAACGCCCTGGACCTGACCGGAGCGGGGACGTCTGCGGCGGAGTTCGAGGAGGCCGCCGCGGACACCCTCACCCGGGTGCTGCGCCCCGGCCCCGAGGCCGACGGCGGGGAGGACGCCTGGCTCGGCACCGACCCCGGCACCGCCCGGATGACGCCGTTCCTGGAGACCAAGACCGTCTGGCACCCCGTGGGCGTCTGACACACGGCCGCCCTCCCTCAGTGGGGGAGGGCGGCCGCAGTCAGCACACGGTCGCGCCCTCGCCGCGCAAGGCGGATCACGCCGCCGGTGGCCGACGCGCCGGCCGTGCCTTCGGCACGATCTCCACCGTCGCGGACACCGGCACGGCCGCGCGCCCGCACGGGCGCATGGCGGCCACCGGCACCGCTCCGAGCAGGTCGATACCCGTCGTTCCGGGACCGTCGGGGGACCTACGTGAGGGACGCACCCCACCGTCAGACGCCGCGGCTGCACGTGAAGCGGGGAACGGTCCCACTCGTGGCCGGCAACGGGACCCACACCGCCTCCGGTGCCCCGACGACCGCGGTCTACGACGTCCAACGCCGCACTCGGCGGAGGGACGGTCACACTCACCGGGTTCCGGTACCGGCGCCGCCCCACCCTCCGCTGGGGCGACCAGGGCGCCGAGGTTCGCGCGTTGCAGAACGAACTCCTCGACCTCGGTTACAACCTCGGCCCGGCCGGGGCGGACGGGGATTTCGGCGACGCCACCTACAACGCTGTCCGCGCGTTCCAGCGGGCGCGAGGCGTGTACCCGGCGGACGGTGTCCCCGGCCCGGAGACCCGCGCCGCGATGGACTACGGCTCGGCCGCCGCTTCCCGCCGTTGTGGGTGTCGCACGTGGCGCTGTCGGATGGTGCGTGGGTGGGGCCTGCCCCGGCTCCGGAGGTTCCGGTTCCGGTGCGGTTACTGCTGGGGATGCCGATCTGACCAGCGTTAGCGGGATTACTCGGGTCTCAACGGTTCCCCGGCTGAGACTCCTGAAGGGTCTGAATTCGGGAGGAGCCATGCTTCGGGAACTTCAGGACTCCAGATACTGCCTGTGTATGGGCCTCTAGCAGGCCATCGGGACATGTCCCGGTTGCGTTCTGTAGTAGTACGTGGCCGCCAGTTAATAGGGCATTCCGGAAGTCCACCAATCCGCCGGTGAACTTCGTATTGGAGAAATCGCCCCCGTCGAAGACGACTCCAGTGAGCCTTTTTCATGCTGACGATGCAGGTCACGGTCCTGTACCGGCCGTGCGGAACCTCCCCTGACAGCAAGAGGCCCCTGGTAGCCGGAGAGCGGGCCCATCGCCCAGCTCAAGAACTGGGACGTCCTCCGCCGGTTGCGGTGCTGCCCGCACCGGGTCGGCGAGATCACCCGAGCCGTGCTGGTGCTTCAACTCCGCGAAGCAGGATGAAAAGGCTCAGTGACGGGCTGTCGGTGGCTGCTTCTACCGTTGCCTCATGGGGAACTATTTTCAGACCGTCGTCGATCTCGACGCCACGCATGTGGACGCCCGGACCCTGGCAGACAGCGGACTCGACTGGCTGGTCGGGGAGGGGATAGTTCGGGCCGAGCTCACCGACTGTGTTCTCGGGGCGCCGTCGGGGCATCCGCCCGGTCCCTCCTGGGCCAAGGCGGTCGGTCAGGAGGACTGGGAGCCCAGCGACGGACTCAGGGTCGAGACCGGCCGCACCGTGTTCAACTGCGGCCAGGGCGAACCCAGGTTCGCTGTGTGCCCCCATTGTGCCGGTCGGGCGGATTTCTACACCGACCGGCTTGAGGAGATTGAGGGTGCCTGGGAACTTTTCGGTGAGGCCATCGGCGCCTGGAGCGACACAGGCAGCGCGGCAGTCGCCTGCCCGCATTGTCGGCGCCCTGGTGACCTGACTGCGTGGACCTGGTCGGATGACTACTTCGCCTTCGGGTATCTCGGTTTCGAGTTCTGGGACTGGCCTGACTTCAGCCCCGGCTTCCTCGAAGGTCTCTCACGCGCGCTCGGGGGGCATCGCACGGTCCTCATGGAAGGCAAACTTTGAGGGAGCTGGGCGGCGGTGGGGAAGCTGGTGCCGTCGCCGACGGTGACCAGCAGGACGCGGCGGTCCTGACGCCGACGCAGGGATCGACGTCGGGACCAGGGGAAGAGGGTGGGCCTCCAGCAGGGCGTTGATCTGGGCTTGCAGAGCCCGGCGCTGAGCGTTGCCTGAAGCGCATGGCCGGCACGGGTGATCTTCGTCGTGAACCCGTGCCGACCAGGGGCTTCACTCATCGCGGGGGATGCGGATGCCGGTGCCGGCCAGGTGGGTGGCGAGTGTGCGGATGGACCAGCGGGTGAAGGGCCGGCCGGGTTTGGCGGGGCGGGTGGTGGCCGTCTGGGCGACGAGGGTTTCCCTCATCGGGGCTGAGCAGGCGGGGACGGCCTCCCGCCCGGTCAGGGTCCAGGCAGCCCAGGCCCCGGTCGTTGAACGTGTGGATGACGTCGCGGACGGTGTCCTCATCGGCGGCGACCGGTTTCGCGATGGCCGGGACGGTGTTGCCCGAGGCCGGGGCGAGGCTCATCATCGCGCGGCGGTAGCGCACGGTGCTGGTGCCGCCCCGGCGCACGATGCACTGGAGATTCTGGCCTTCCTGGTCGGTGAGTCCGCGGGCTCTGACCGGTTCCGCCACCACTTGCCTGACAGGGGTGACCGCACTGTCGCGGCCAACCCTGTCAGCGATCACCGCCCCGGTGAACGTTCCCGGTCACAGCACTAGTTGCCGTCGCCGTCCATGTCGTCCATCTCGTCCATGGGATCCCCGCCGTCCGTGTCGTCGGCGTCGCCCGTCGCGTCCTCGTCCTCCATGCCTTCCGTCTGCTCACCGTCGCCGCCGTCCATGGACGCGCCGTCGTCCATTCCCTCCATCTGCTCGCCCTCGCTGTCGTCCATGCTCTCGTTCGTCTCCCCGCCGCCGGAGTCGCCGGACTCGGAGACGGTCTCGCCGGTCTCGCCGTCGCCGTTGTTGCAGGAGCTCAGCGGCAGCGCGACCGCCAGGGCGATACCGGCGGCCGCCGCCAGTCGGCGCAGTTCATCGCGAGCGGGGTGGGACAGGGACATGTGCGACTCCTTTTCGTGGTGGGGTGATCTCGTCGGGTGGCGGGTGCGGAGCGCACCGCGTAACGACACCGCGGCCACGGCGGGCGCGGGGGCTTGGGGCGACGGCGACCCCGATCGGGCCACGGGCGCCGTGATCGGTTCACGCCTGTCTCGATCAGTTCACGCTCAACTCGACAACATGGTGTCCGGTCGCTCCATCGGGGGCGACGGGTGCCTGGGTGCCGGTCTGGGGCCGGCCCTCGCGGTCGGTGGCGCGGACGCCGATCCGGTGATCGCCGGGTTCGGCGTCCCACTCCAGGACCCATTGGCGCCATGTGTCGCTGCTGTCCTCCTCGGCCAGGCGCGCCTGCTGCCAGGGGCCGTTGTCGATCCGGACCTCCACGGCGTCGACCCCGACGTGCTGGGCCCACGCGACCCCGGCCACGGCGACGCGTCCGGACGCGATCCGGTCGCCGTCTCGCGGGGTGTCGATGCGCGACTGAGTCTTGATCGGCCCCCGGGCCGACCAGCCGCGCGGCACCCAGTAGGCGTCGAAGTCGGCGAACGACGTCAGTTCGAGTTCGACCAGCCACTTGCACGCTGAGACGTAGCCGTAGAGTCCGGGCACGACCATCCGCACGGGGAAGCCGTGCTCGACCGGCAGCGGGCGGCCGTTCATGCCCACTGCGAGCATCGCGTCGCGGCCGTCGAGCACGTCGGCGACCGGGGTGCCGATCGTCATCCCGTCGGAGGAGCGTGACACGAGCTGGTCGGCGGAGCCGCCGTCGGCCGGCGACCGGACGCCGGCCTCGCGCAGCAGCGCGGCCACCGGCACGCCGATCCACCGTGCGTTGCCCACGTAGGAACCGCCGACCGGGTTGGAGACGCAGGCCAGGGTGACGTCACGTTCCATCAGGTCCGGGCGGCCCAGCAGGTCGTCGAAGGAGTACTCGCGCTCCCGCGCGCCGCGGCCGTGGACGCGCAGCGACCACGTGGTGGCGTCGAGGCGGGGGACGGACAGCGCGGTGTCGATCCGGTAGAAGGAGTCGTTGGGTGTGAAGAACGACGACAAGCCGTCGATGTCGAGCTCGGCGCCGTCGGGCAGCGCAGGGGCGGGGACGGCCGGGCGTGGCAGCCGGATCGCGCGGTCGGCGGCCACGGCGTCCGCCCGGGCCGACGCATACCAGCGGGCTCCGCCTCCTGCTGCGGCCGATGCCGCCGCGGTGGCCCCGGCCAGCAGCACGAACCGGCGGCGGTCGAAGCCGGACGAGGGCTCCTCGGGGTGCCGCGGACTCGGGAGCGCGACGGGGTCCACGTCTGCCCCCGCGGCAGGCGAGCCGGGGTGCCGGTCCGCGGGCTCCGCAGAGCCGGCGCTCCCCGCGGGGTCGCCGTCGCCCGGCAGGTCCACCGCTCCGGAGACCGGCGGCCTGCGCCCGGGCGCCGCGGGCGGTGCCGAGGCGGACAGCAGCCGCAGTACGACGTAGGTGACGGCGCCGCCCAGCACGCTCGGCAGGACGTCGAAGGGGCCGCCGTCGGGGCGGGTGACCGCGGCGGCCGCACCGGCCGACGCGAAGAGGGCGATTCCGGCGATCCCGAAAGCACCGACGGTGTCCCGGCGCCGCGCGGCGATCCCGATGAGCGCGGCCGCCACGGCCAGCACGGCGGCGATGCCGCCGAGCAGGACCGGCTTGTCGGCGGTGCCCAGCAACGTGACCGCGAGGTCCTTCAGTGGCGGGGGTGTGAGGTCGACGACCGCATCGCCGACGACGAGCAGGGGAGTCGCCTCGGGCCGGGTGGCGGCCCCCACGACCTCCGCCGCGGCCAGGCCGGCACCCGCCGCGACGAGACCGGCCAGCGCACCGACGGAGCGACGGGCGGCAATTCCGCCTGTCGGGGGGCGTGCAGGGTCGAGCTTGAGATCGAACACACCCCTGCTTCGGAGCCCGGTGACGAAGAGCGACCGGCTCCATCATCACGAAACGGCAACGGTCCGTTCGGCGGTTCGCTCCGCCCTCACCCTCGCCCACTCCTGTCCGGCGCCGGCCCACGCAATTCTCCCGCGCGGGGTCGCCTCCCACCGGGCGGCTCCGAATGCCACAGTGGTGACCGGCGTGCGCCGGCGGCAGGGCACGGGAACGAGGACGGTGGCACGGGTGGAACAGGCGATACCGGCGCGGCGGGCAGGGCTGAGGGCGGCGCGCGGCCGTCCCGCGACGCCAACGCATCCCGCGGCCCCCCAGGACGGGCCCGATACCAGAAACGATGACGACCTCGCCGATCACCTGCACCTCACCGCCCTCGGCGACATCGACGCCTTCGAAGCGGTCTACCGCGAGCTGTCGGGCCCCGTCTTCGGGCTCGCGGCCCGGGTCCTGCTCGACCGCGCCCAGGCCGAGGAAGTCACACAGGAGGTGTTCACCGAGGTCTGGCGGATGGCCGCGCGCTTCGACCGGAGACGCGGCGGCGTGCGCGCGTGGGTGCTGACCATCGCCCACCGCCGCGCGGTCGACCGGGTCCGCTCCGAGCAGTCGGCCGCCGCCCGCATGGCGGCGGCGGGCCGGCTCACCCCGGAGACGTCGGCGCCTGATGAGGTCGCCGACCAGGTCGAGCACCGGCTCGAACGGGAGAAGGTGCGGCGCTGCCTGCGCCGCCTGACCGACCTCCAGCGGCAGACGGTGCGCCTCACCTACTACACCGGCTACACCCAGCGGGAGGCGGCCGACGTTCTCGGGGTGCCGCTGACCACGGTGAAGGGCCGGCTGCGGGACGGTCTGATCCGGCTCCGCGACTGCCTGGGGGTGACCGCATGACGCGCCCGGACCACGACGACCACGGGCTCACGGCCGGCTACGCCGTGGACGCGCTCGCCGACGACGAGCGCCGCCGTGCCGAACGCCACCTCGAGGAGTGCGCCGACTGCCGCCGCGACCTGGACGATTTCCGTGCGACGACGGTCCGGCTCGCCTACGGCGCCGCCCGTGCGCCAGGGGACCGCGTCTGGCAGCGGCTGCGCGCGTCGGTGCCGCGGATCCGCCAGCTTCCGCCGGTGACCGCGGTCGAGAAGCCCGACGGAAGCGCCTCCGCTGGCGCCACACGGCGGCGACGGAGGTCCCCCCTGCCATCTCCGAACCAGGCCCGCCTGCCGTGGGTCCTGGCTGCGGCGTCGCTGCTGGTCGCCGTCGCCTTGGGCGGCACCAGCGTGTCCATGGGCATGCGCATGGCCCAGATGCAGACGCACAGCTCCGAGGTCGAGGCGCTGCTCGCGGCCTCCGACGCCCAGATGCGCGCGTCGCAGATCGGCCGGAGCGACGCGCGCGCCACCGTCGTAGCGTCCCAGCGGAACGACGCCGTGATGATCGTGGTGGAGGGCCTGCCTCCGGCACCCAGCGGGAGGGCGTACCAGATGTGGTACGTCGACGACGACGGCATGCGCTCGGCGGGGATGCTCCAGGAGTCGGGCGATGGCATGCTCGCGGGCATGGCCGACGGCCTGGGCTCGGCCCGCGAGATCGGCATCACCCTGGAACCGGAGTCGGGCATGCACGAGCCCACCGGCAACCCGATGAAGGTCGAGGTCTAGTGCTGTGACCGGGAACGTTCACCGGGGCGGTGATCGCTGACAGGGTTGGCCGCGACAGTGCGGTCACCCCTGTCAGGCAAGTGGTGGCGGAACCGGTCAGAGCCCGCGGACTCACCGACCAGGAAGGCCAGAATCTCCGGCGCATCGTGCGCCGGGGCGGCACCAGCACCGTGCGCTACCGCCGCGCGATGATGAGCCTCGCCCCGGCCTCGGGCAACACCGTCCCGGCCATCGCGAAACCGGTCGCCGCCGATACCGGCACCGTCCGCGACGTCATCCACACGTTCAACGACCGGGGCATGGGCTGCCTGGACCCTGACCGGGCGGGAGGCCGTCCCCGCCTGCTCAGCCCCGATGAGGGAAACCCTCGTCGCCCAGACGGCCACCACCCGCCCGGCCAAACCCGGCCGGCCTGCCTGACTCTCAGGCGGGGCGGGACGTTTCGTCGTCTCCGCGCCTGGCCGGGCGAACGCTTTCAGGACGACCACCCGGCCGGGATCAGGGTAAGCGCGCTACAGCAGCGGGGGCTGCTCGAACCCGACCGGTTCGTTCCCGAGCGGCAGCCCTGCGGTGTCGAGCAACGCCTTGATGGTCGGCGGGTTCTCCCACAGCTCCGCGACCAGCACCGGCAGGAGGAGCCCGGCGGCGACGGTGTCCCACATGGCCCGGTGCGGTCGCCCGTCCGGCACGAGGTCGGTGATGCGGTCGCGGAGCCCGTACCTGTCGACCAACGCCCCCAAAGATTTCGGCGCCTTGCCTTCGGTCTTGCGGGCCAGGCGCATGGTGTCGATCAGCCCTGCCGGCTGGACGTCGGGGTGGCGGCGGTGCAGGAGCCGCCAGTCCACCCCGACGTTATGGCCCACCAGATAGCGGCCGTCCGCCATGGTCGCCAACGTCGGGGCGATCTCGGCGGGTGTGGGAGCGTCACCGAGCCCGTCGTCGGTGAGGCCGGGGGAGATCCATGGTTTCCTCGGGATCGGGCGGCCGGGGTTGATGAGGGTCTCCCACCCTGCCGCCGAGTCGGGGGAACCTCCTACCAGGGGGACCACCGCTATCTCAAGGATCGCCTCGTTGTCGCGGTCTTGGGCGCCGGTGCCTTCCAGGTCGATGACGGACATGGGCGCGGACGTCCACGGCTGGTCGGGCATGGCGGTCCCCCAGGGGGGTCGTCGTAGCAGGCGGTAACGGCTATCGGAGGGGTGCGCCCATGGCGCGGTAGCCGCCGTCGACGTGCAGGGTCGTTCCCGTGATGCCGCGCGCGGCGGGCGACATCAGGAACAGGGCCGGCCCGGCCACGACGGTGGAGTCGTTGGTGTCCCATCCGAGGGGGGAGTGGTCACCCCAGGCTTCCGCGAGTGTGCTGAACCCGGGGATGGAGCTGCCCGCGAGGGAGGCGATCGGCCCGGCGGAGATGGTGTTGACCCGGATGTTCTCGCCTCCGAGGTCGCGGGCGAGGTACTTCGTTGAGTTCTCCAGGACGGCCTTGGCGAGCCCATCCAGTCGTAGACCGGCCAGGCCACCGACGCGTCGAACGTCAGCGACACGACCCCGGCACCCTCGGGCGCTTTCGTCAGCAGGTTGCGGAACCCGACCGCGAGGGCCTTCAACGAGTAGCCGGAGACGTGGATGGCGGTCGCGACGTCCTCCCATTCGGTGGTGAGGAAATTGCCGCCGAGCGCGGCCTCGGGTGCGTAGGCGATGGAGTGGAACAGCCCGTCGATGTGGCCCCAGTGGCCGGCGACCTTGTGGGCGGTGTCGGTGATCTGGTCGGGGTCGGTGACGTCCATCGCCAAGATGTCCACCGGGTCTTTGGGGAGGCGTTTGGCGACGCGTTCGCAGATGCTCAGCGCCCGGCCCGGCGGGTTGGTCAACAGCACCTCGTGCCCCTGGTTCATGGCCTCCTCGGCGACGGCGTAGGCGATGGAGGAGGGGGTGGTGATGCCGGTGATGAGCAGGTTCATGCGCGCCTGTCCTTGTCGGTGTTCTCGCTGGTGGCAGCAACGTATCGGTGGGCGATCAGGCCGTCACCGCCGAACCGGTACAACTTTTCGGCGCGGACTTTGAACCCCCACGCCTCCAGTTCCTCGCGGCTGACGGGGGTGATGTGGGTGGGGTCCATCGCCCGCACGTCGATCACCGCGGGGTTGGGGGTGGTGATGATGACCCCCTTCGTGGCCGCGTTCACGAGTTCCGAGACGAGGCGGGCGGGGTCGGCCAGGTGCTCGATGATCTCCAGCGCGGCGAACCACTCCCGCGCGAACGGGGGCTCCCACGTGTTGAGTTCGACGCCGTCCATCGCCCCGTCCACCCGGATGTAGCGGCCCCGCCACCGGTGGTCGATGCGCAGCACCTGGTCCAGCTCGGTCCAGCCGGCCGCGATGTCGACCAGGGTGTCGTCGTCGTTCAGCCCGCCCTTGATAAGGAGGTCGGCGGCGTGGTCGAAGCGGCGTCGCCGCGTGGGGGAGGGGGAGCGGCGGCGCAGGTAGTACTCGTGGTCGGCGATGCGGGCGGCCGTGGGGTCGGTTCGCTCCCACACTGCGGCGGTGAGGTCGGCGACGGTGCGCAGGCGCCGCACGTAGGCGGACTGGTTGGTGGCGTGGATGATCTCGCGCAGCGGCTGGGTGAACACGTTGCCGAACCGCAGGTTCTCCGGGACGTCGAACGCCGCACAGGAGTAGAAGTCACCGTCCTGCTTGACCAGGGACGTGGGGAGGACGTAGGGGCCGACGGTGGGGGCGAAGCAGTCATAGCAGCGCCGCATCCACGCCGAGATGGGGGTGTGGCCGGGCCGGTCGATGGTCGCTTGGCCGTCCAGGCGCTCGTTGGGCAGGTGGACACGCATCGTGGAGTGCACCCGATCGTGCGGGAACTCCCCATAAGCGTCCTCGTAGAGCTCGATGAGTCGGTACACCCTGTGCTCCCGGGTGGCCGGGTCGGCCAAGGACGACACGCAGACGTTCACCTCCCGGTCGGTGAACTCCCGGGTGACGTGACGGATGATGCGGGCGACATCATCCAGCGGGGTCGTCTGCTCCCTGATGGACACCATCACCAACGGCACGAACAACCGGTTCTCCAACAACCCCGCCCCGGTGAGCCGGTCGAACATGCGCCCGCACGCCCGGTCGGAGGACGCCCACACACCGTTGGTCGTGAGCTTGGAGACGTCGACACCCACACCGCGGGCTTCGCGGATGAGGGGCCGCGGCGACGCCGGCGTTTTCCCAGCCAGCCCGGATCAGGTCGAACACCTGCGGGGTCTTGGCGGCGTATTTGCCCTTGAACGGGGTGACGGGGGTGCGGCCGTCGATGAAGGTGAAGCTGCCTGAGCTCCAAAGATCGGGCAATCTTCCTTACGGGATCCGGAGGAGACCCGCGTGGGGTGGACGAAGAAGGACACGACTCGTCTCTGTGATCAAATGCGTCGCCAGGGGCGCGACGATGACGAAATCGCGGATGAGATCCGGCACGGGAGCAACTGCTCTCCCCTGGCCGCTTACCGGATGATGAGCGGCTGGAGCCAGTCTGAAGTGGCTGAGCGCTACAAAGAGAAGTCCGGACTTCCTCTGGAACAGGCCACACTGAGCCGAATCGAGCTGTGGCCAGAGGGCGGCAAGGCCCCTCACGCATCCCAGATCATCGCCCTGGCAGAGATATACGGCACGTCACCTCTGCGCCTTCTCACCCCCTACGGGTTCGATCGGCTTGACCGGCACGAACGCGAAATCCTCGCTCGTCTCCGAACCGCGCAGTACGGGACGGATACCCTCCCCTCGCCGAAACAGCCGGCACGGAAGCCGTTCTTCACCCCGACCGCTGTCGACCATCCCACCTCAGAAAGGCAGGTCGCCATGGCCGCTCAGAGGGCACTGCGGTTCGCCGCCCTCGCCGAAGGAACCAACGTCGGCCCCGAGACGCTCGCGGAGCTGTCCGACGAGGTACAGCGCATCGCCAGCGTCTACCCGCGTAGCCCGCTTCACCATGTGCTCGGGGACCTTATCGAAGCCCAGAACATCGCCTTCGTCCTCTTGGAGGGCCGACAGCAACCGAACCAGACCAAAGACCTATACATGCTCGCGGGCCTGCTCTCATTGATGCTCGCCAAAGCCAGTCACGACCTGGGAGACCCCAGGGCAGCCATGAAACAGGCCCGGACCGCCTATGTCTGTGCCGACAACGCGGATCACAACGGACTACGCGTGCGTATCCGCGCCCAACAGTCCCTCATGGCCTACTGGGCTGGTTGGACGTCGGAAGCCTCGCGGTACGCGCAACTGGGGCGGGACTTGGCAACCCCCCACACTGGCACAGCCGGCGTATGGCTGCTGGCACAGAGCGCCCGCACGTGGGCAGCCCTCGGCCATGGGGAACGCGCATCCCAGGACCTCGACGCGGCGACCGACCTACAAGACGCCGCGGAGCACGACGATCTAGATGCCTTCGGCGGGCTCATGCGGTTCGCCCGCTGCCGCCAGCTCTATTACGGGGCCGACACGCGGATCTGGATTCCGGGGCAGGAGGAGGCGGCAGAGCAGGCAGCGATCGAAGCGATCAACGCCTACGAGGAAGCGGCTGCCGGCCAGTCGGACGACTGGGCCTATGGCGACGACGCAGGCGCACGGTCGGATCTGGCGTTCGTCCGGGCGACGCAAGGGGATGCGGACGGCGCAGCCGATGCGCTTTCCCAGGTGCTGGCGCTGCCTGTGGACCAGCGCGTCGCTGGGGTTGTGGCCAGCGCCATGCGTGTCCACGGCGCGCTACGGGATTCTCGCTTCGCCGGTAGCCGAACGGCCAACACGCTCCGCCAGCAGATCGAGGGCTACGGGCAGGCGTCTGCCGCCGCGCTCACACCGGGGCGCTAGCCTCGGGGCGTGATCGACGTACAGGGTTCGCGCCTTCGGCTTCGAGAGTTTCGCCCGTCCGACGCGGCTGGTCTGTTCGCGGTTTATGGGGACGAGGCGGCGACCCGGCATCTGTCCTTCGAGCCTCGCACCTTCGACCAGTGCGAGGCCATAATCAGTTCCGCGGCCGGGGACGCTGCGATGGTGTCGCGCAGCGTGTACATGGTGGCCGTTGCGGACAGCGCGGATGAACTCGTGGGCGCAGCCCGATTGGGGGTCGACGAGCGCCCCCACAGCGGGCAGGTCGGATTCGCTCTACGACCGGACATGTGGGGACGTGGCCTCGGCGTAGAACTCGTCCAACTGCTTCTCGCCCTCGGGTTCGACACGCTGGAGCTGAACCGGTTGTGGGGAGCGCGGTCACCGGACAACCTCGCGTCGAAGCGAGTGATGGAGCGCGTAGGGATGATCGAAGAGGGGCGCATCCGCCGGCACCTGCGGACCCGTGGCGCATGGCGTGATTCCATCGTGCATTCCATTCTGGATGATGAATGGAGGGCGGCGTGATGGGCCGCTGACGTTTGCCTAGCCATTACAAGGGGAGATGACCGAGTTGCCGGGGCCGTCCACCCACAGGGTTTGGTCACCATCGGCGGCCACGGTCACTCCCAGCCGGTCGCGCCTCGGTCTGCCTAACCGTTCCCACACATCCCGGGCGGCGGCGATCTCCGCCCACAGGTCTCGGGGGCCGTGCCGCTTCGCCTCATACGGGCCGCCCGCCGGGGTGTACTCGCCGAGCACCCACGACGTGCCGGCCCGGTCGAACACGTAGACGGTCGCCTCCCCCGCGGCCGTGGTGTTGTCCGGGGCGGCTTCGTAGGAGGCGTATCCGATGTGCGGTACGAGGTGGCCGAGCACCACCTTCCACCCCGGGTGGGGGTCGGTGACCCATCGCGGGTTCGTGGCGGTCGTGCCCTCTGCAACGCCGGGCGCGTCCTCGTCCACGAACGCGCCGTACCCTAACCGGTCCGGGCGGTGGGCGCGCAGCATCATGAACGCGGCGTCCCCGACAACCCGGCCGTGAGCGTCCCCGGTCTCGTCTACGATCAGGCGCAGCAGGACCGACGACGCGAAACCCGGCCCGGGGGTCCAGGGGGTCACGATCACCCCGCCGGGGCCGAGAGCTTGCAGCCACGCGGCGGGAATCGTCTGGACGGCCACGGTGGACAGCACCCGGTCGTAGGGGCCACCGGCCACCGGCGCGGCGCCGTCTCCCACGATCAGGTGCGGCGTGTACCCGGTGGCGGCCAGGTTTTTCTCGGCGTCGGCCGCTACGTCGGCGTCCACCTCGACGGAGGTCACGTTCCCCGCACCCAGCCGCGAACACAACAGGGCGGTGTTGTATCCGGAGCCGGTGCCGACCTCCAACACCCGGTGCCCGTCCTCGACGTCGAGCACTTGGAGCATGGCGACGACCAGGCTGGGCTGCGAGAGGGAACTCGTCGGTGTGTATCCCCGGCCTCCAGCAGCGGCCGGGTGCCCGTCGTCCACCTGGGTGACGAGCGAAACGTCCTCACCCAGCCACCGATGAACGTCCGGGTCGGCATCGCGCGGATAGGGGGCGTACAGGCCGGTGGACGGCTCCTCGGCCCACACCACATCCGGGACGAACGCGTCGCGGTCCACGCTGAGAACGGCCCGGTGCCACGCCGGATCTTGGATCACGCCCCGGCTGGAGAGGACCCGGGCGATCCGTGCGCCGGCTGTCACGTCGACGGGGTCCCGCCTTGCCCGTCACCGCTCTGCGGTGGGATGCCTTCCGAGCCGTGTTTGGTGCCCTGCTGGCCGTCGCTGTCGCCGCCGCGCCCGGTGTCGGGTGGTGTGTCGGGTTTATCGTGCTTGCCCATGGTGGTCTCCCTGCTAGGGGTACCTGTCACGGGTACGGTAACCGGCCGGTCCACCGTGTCAGGGGAACCGGCCGGTCTCGGCCACCGGTAGGGCGGTTACAGCGATCCGGCCACCCTGAGTAGAAGCCCACTCACAAGGGCGTGGATGACCGAGCCCACCACCCCACAGCATGGCCGGCAGCGACACCAGCAACGACAGGGATAGGGGCCCCGCCATCTTGATGTCCACGGCGAACAGCAGCACGTTCATGGAGATCAGCAGCTCCCACGCGGGCAAGGAGAGGGGTTCCCAGGGTGGGGGTGTGGGTGGCCACCAGGGTGACGGCGATGAGGACCATCAACTCCACCAGGACCTTGTACAGGGTGAAGTTGCGCATGCGTACCGTCCAGGACTCCCCGACCCAGGCACTCAGCAGGCTCCGGCCAGCAGGTTGACCGCCACCGGCCAGCGCGCGGGCCAGCTCCGAGACGGGCACGGCCGTCAGACGGGCAGGCAGGCGAACAGGACCACGACCGCGCTCATCGCCTTGTTCAGGATGACCGCAGACAGGGTGGCCGACCCGAACATGCCGACCAGCAAGGGAAGCGGGCCCCGCGAGTCGTCGGCACCGGGGCGGCCATGCCGGAGTCGAGCGCGTCACAGGCTGCAACGGGCGTCGGTGGGCGGGGATTCGAGGTCGAGGAGATACGCATCGACCACGTCGTCGACGCACTCGCTGCCGCCGAGGAGGTAGGCGCCGTGCTGCTTGCCGTCGACTGTGAGCAGGCTTGCGTCGAGAGCTCGCGCCATCGCGATGCCGCCCTCGTGCGGCGTGACCGGATCGCCGGTGACCGACACGACGAGCGTCTCCGGGAGGCCTTCGACATCGGCGAGCCAGGGCTCGTCGCGTGTCGGCGGCGCGGGCCACGCCTCGCATTCGCTGTGGTAGTTGCCCGCCGTGAACACGTCGAGGTCGAACATCGGCGCGACCTCCCCGATCTCGCGTGCGAGCGCGGTCTGTTCCCCCGGCGTCAGACGGGGCGAGTCCATGCAGCGCACAGCGATGTTCGTGTCGAAGTCCATGCCGTAGGCGCCGTCCGCCGTGCGGGCGTAGAACGCGTCGCGCAGGGCGAGCATCTCGTCGGCGTTGCCTGCCTCGAGCGCGGTCAGGGCGGAGATGACCTCGGGCCATTTCGCTTCGGAGTACAGTCCACCGCTGATGCCGAGGTAGACGTCCCAGACGCTCACGTCCCGGCCGCCGGCGGTCGCCGCCGGTGTCTCGATGAGCGGCTGGACGATCTCGTGCAGGCGGTCGTTCGCAGCGGCGGGGTCGGGGCCGAGAACGCAGTCGGGTGATTCCGCGCAGAGTGCGGCGAGGTCGTCGAACCGTGCCTGCAGGCCGGCGAATGAGGAGACGCGGAACTCGCTCGCCGTCAGGTCGGGTGCGACGGCGCCGTCGAGCACGATCGCACGGACCTTCTCAGGGTAGGTCGCGGCGTACATGGCGCCGAGCTCGGAGCCGTAGCTGTAGCCGAGGTAGGTGAGCTTCTCGTCGCCGAGCACCTCTCGCATGATGTCCATGTCGCGCACGACATTCGTCGACCCGGCGTTGACGAGGTTCCCGACGCCGCCGGAGCCGTCGGTGCAGCGCTCTGCGAGCTCGGCCGCCTCCTCGGCGCTCGTGACCTCGTACACCGCGCCGAACCGCGGCACGTCGCCCGCGTCGTACTCCTCGTCGGTGTAGCAGTCGAGAGCGGGGGCCGACGCCCCGATCCCGCGCGGGTCGAAACCGACGATGTCGAAGCGCTCGGCGACGGGGCTCGCCTGCCACAGCGGCAGGGTGGACGCGATGAAGCCGGTGCCGGATCCTCCGGGTCCGCCCGGGTCGATCAGCAGCGAGCCCTCGGCCTCGCCTGTCGCGGGGAGGCGCAGGAGCGCGACCTGCGCCCTCTCGCCCTCCGGCTCGTCGTAGTCGATCGGAACCTCGACCGAGGCGCACTCGAGCGCCGGGTTCGCGAACAGCTCGGCGTCCGCCGCGCTCGTCGCGGTGTCCTCGCACCCGGTCCAGTCGAGCTCTTGCCCGAGGTAGGCGCCGAGGTCCGCATCCGCGCCGGAGTTCGATGCGGGAGAAGCGGGCGTGCATCCGGCGAGCAGGAGGAGACCAGCCGCCGCGGACGCGGCGAGCACGGTCTCGGGGTGTCGGGATCGATGTGGGAGGCGAGGATGTGATCGCATGCGTTTCTCCTATGCCGGGCCACGGTCGTGTACGAGGGCGCGGCGGTTGACGGATCGTTCTCGGGTCAGGGGCGCTGAGATGCCCGATAGGGCGGCGACGTGACCGGTCAGCGCGGGGATGTCGGCTCTCGATCCCCTCGGTCTCGGCATCCAGGAGCCGGTGCCGGCGGGAGAGTTGGGCGCGCCAGTGCTCGGGCGTCCCTGGAGCGGGATCGAGACGTCGCCGGCTGCCGTCCGCGCTGATCAGGTGAATCCGCTGCCCGTACCTGCTCGCGGCGACCTCGATGCCGTCCGATCCGAGCGGGAACGGGACCGGCATGTCGGAGGTCTGCACGTGCCCGTCGTCCCGGTAGAGCGAGGCCCGGCCCCACATGTGATCGATATCGACCGTCGCCGTCGACGCATCGGGAAGGTCGATCGCGAATCGTGTGCGCTGCGGCGAGAGGGAGGGGCGGAACGGTGGCAACGGCGAGCCCGGCTCCGGATCGGGCGTCGACCACGCTTCCGCATCGCCGTCGAGGCCTTCGAGCCCGTCGAAACAGTGGGGATCCTTCCGCGCCGCACCGGTCCAGGGGGCGTGCCGGTCGTTCATGTCCCGCCCTGTCCGGGATCGTAACGGGACGGAGCACCGCCACGAGGTCTATCTAGCATTCTCATGCTAAATAAAATAGCACGGGCATGCCAAAAAATGTCTAGGATGGTGTCATGCCTAAGAGAGTCGACCCGGATGTCCGCCGAGAGCAGGTCGCCGACGCCGTGATCGACGAGATCGCCGCGCATGGGATCCGCTCGGTGACCCTCGCCCGGATCGCCGCACGAACCGGCCTGGCCATCGGGAGCATCCGACACTACTTCGGCGACACCGTCCGCGAGGTCATGCGCTTCACGCTGGGCGTCCTCACGCAGCGCGTCGCGCGCCGCGAGGCGACGATGTCCGACGACCCGGTGGCACGGATCGCGGATGTGATCACCTTCGCCGCGCCGACCAGCGAGCAGGAGCGCCGGGAGAACATCGCCCTCGTCGAATACCGCGTCATGGCGCGCACGGACCCGGAGCTCGCGGCCGACATCGCCGCGACGTCCCTCGCGGGCGCAGAGGTGGTCCGCTCGCTGCTGCGCGAGGCGCTGGCCGACCGCGCTATCGACGAGGAGGCGCTGCACCGCGAGGCGCTCCTGCTGTTCGCCCTGATCGAGGGCTTCTCGTTGAGTTCGGCGCTGTTCTCCGCCCCGTTGCACGAGACGGATGTCCGTTCCGTCGTGACGGCGACCATGCGCCGTCTGCGCGACGCTTATCCGCCTTCCGGAAAGTCCGTCGGGGGAGCGGCGAAAGATCCTGAGGCCGCCGAGGAGTCACGGAGCGACGGCTAGTCTCTGGCAGGAGCCGTTCGCCGGGTGTGGTCGTGCTGCGGTGGCCGGTGACCTCCCAAGCGCAGGCGGCGGTCCGCACCGGCTCCGGCACGGCTCCACAACACCGTTGCCGCTTTTTCTGAATAGGGCTTCCCGGAGGACCAGGCACCCGCTCCCTGCGGGCGCGGGTGCCGGATCAGATCCAGCCGTGGCCCGCGGCGCACGAGACGGCGCGGCGAGGGGGCTCCCAGGCGATGCCGCCCGGGAGCCCCCTCGCGCGCCGCGCACCGGTGTCAGGCCGGTCGGCCGTACTCCTCCAGGAGCCGCAGCCACACCTCGCTGGTGGTGGGGTAGGCGGGGACCGCGTGCCAGAGCCGGTCGACCGCCACCTCGCCGACGATCGCGACCGTCGCCGCATGCACCAGCTCGGCCACGTCCTGGCCTACGAACGTCGCGCCGACGAGCACGCCCCGGCCCTCGTCGACGACGATCTTGGCGCGCCCGGTATACCCGTCGGCGTGGAGCACGGCCCCCGCGACCGACCCGAGGTCGTACTCGACCGCCCGGACGTCCAGCCCCCTGTCGCGGGCGTCGGCCTCGGAGAGCCCGACGGCGGCGACCTCCGGGTCGGAGAACACGACGCGGGGCACCGCCAGGTGGTCGGCCGTCGCGGCGTGCGCGCCCCACGGGCCGTCGGCGAGCGGCGTTGCGCGCAGCCGCGCCGCGATCGCCTCGCCCGCGGCGCGCGCCTGGTACTTGCCCTGGTGGGTGAGGAGGGCGCGGCCGTTCACGTCGCCCACGGCGTAGAGCCAGTCGGTGCCGTCCACGAGCATCGTGTCGTCCACGGCCACTCCCGCGGCCGGGTCGAGGCCGACCGCCTCCAGGCCGAGGTCGCCGGTGTTCGGGCGGCGCCCGGTGGACACCAGCAGCTCCTCCGCGGCGAACGCGGTGCCGTCGTCCAGGACGACCGAGGCGATCCCGTCGGCGTCGCGGTCCACCCGTACCGGCGTGACGCCCAAGCGCACGTCCACGCCCTCCCCGGCCAGGGAGGCGGCGACGTGCTCCCCCGCGAAGGGCTCCTCGCGGGGGAGCAGCCCCGCGTTGGACAGCAGGGTCACGCGCGAGCCCAGCGAGGAGAACGCGAACGCCAGCTCGGTGCCCGCCACCCCGCCGCCGATGATGACCAGCCGGGGTGGGACGCGGTCGGTGGAGGTCGCCTCGCGGGTGCCCCAGGGCTTCGCGGCGGCGAGGCCGGGGATCGGGGGCAGGACTGGGACGGAGCCCGTGGCCAGGGCGACCGCCCGCGCCGTGTGGACGCGGTCGCCGACCCGTACCTTCCCGGGCCCGCTGACGCGGCCGCGGCCGCGGATGAGGTCGATGCCCGCCGAAGCGAGCCAGTCGACCTGGCCGTCGTCCTTCCAGTGGCTCGCGAATGAGGACCGCCGGGCCAGGACGGCGGCGGCGTCGACGGGGCCGCCGAGCGCCTCCCGGGCCCCGGCCAGCCTGCGGGCCGCCCGGACCGCGTGGCCGCTGCGCAGCAGCGCCTTGGAGGGCATGCACGCCCAGTAGGAGCACTCGCCGCCGACGAGTTCGGATTCGACGATCGCCACGCGGACCCCGCGCCTGGCCGCGTAGTCGGCGACGTTCTCGCCGACCGGGCCCGCGCCCACGACGATCAGGTCGTAGTCGGTCCCGTGCTCACCGGTGCCGGTCATGACGCCTTCTTTCGCAGCAGGATGCTCAGACGGATGGCGGAGATCAGGAAGAAGACGCCACCGACGGCAGCGTAGCCGCCGACCCCCGCGATGTCGCCGGAGCCCTGGAGCCCTTGGGCCAGGAAGGCGCCGCCGGCCAGGACGGAGATACCGCCGCTGAGGATCTGCGGCACCTGGCCGCCGGAGCGCCACTGCCGGACGGCGGCGACGAGCTGGGGGATGCCCGAGCCCACGGCCCAGACGCCCCAGACCGCGAGGGCGGTGGCGGGGGACGCCGTGGACGCCCAGCCGAGCGCGACGGCCACGGCCACGCTGACCACCACGTTGACCCACTCGGCGGCCTGCGGCGCGCCGGGCGCGCGGTGCCGGGACCGCAGCTGCCACAGGACGGCGGCGGCGTCGAAGAGCGGGTAGACGACCAGGAGGGCGGTGAGCACCGGCCCCTGGGCGCCCGCGGTCGCGAGCATGAGCGCCGCCCAGGCGGCGGCGAAGGCGAAGCGGATGAAGTACAGGCGGCGCAGCGCCTGGCCGAACTGCGTCGGCGCCGTCGTATCGGACACGGTCATGATGTCTCTCCTCTGTGGGAGTGGGGGTGGGGGTATAGGTCAAGCGGCGGTGGCGGCACGTTGCCGCGGGTGGCGGCCGGGTAGGGGCACCTCGTGGGCCGCGGCGGGCGAGATCCTGGGCGGTCTCCCGGGCGGTCCCGTTCCCGACGCGCACGCGCAGCGCGGCGTTCAGCGCGGAGCCGCCGCCCTCCGTGGGGACGACCGGGACCTCGGCGGTGACGGCGGAGTCCTCCAGGGGCGCGTTGCGGCGCGCCGCCACGAGCTCGAGCGCCGAGCGGAAGCACGACGACCCCCGGCGGGGAACAGCTGCCGGGGTTGGTCGCCCCGCCGGATCCGCCCATGGCGGCCGGGACGGCGAGGGTGACGTCGCGCAGGCCGTCGCCGGTGGAGGTCGCGGCGGCGGTGTACAGGGTTGCGGACATGGTTGTTCCTCCTCGGCCGCTTCAATGTAGAGTTACTAGTTCGTCTACATCGAGGACTCTAGACTGCTCGCAGCGCCGGCGCAACCGGCCGGACCAGAACAGGAGCACGCGACATGCACGCCGATATCACCGAACCGGTGAAGCGCAAGCCGTCGGGATCAGTGACGAGAGCGCGCATCCTCGCCGCCGCGAACGAGTTCTTCTACGCCCAGGGCATCCGCGCGACGAGCGCCGACCGCATCATCGAGCAGGTCGGGATCACGAAGGTCACCTTCTACCGGCACTTCCGGACCAAGGGCGATCTCGTGGTCGCGTACCTGGAGGAGCAGGCCGCCGCGGAGCGGGAGTGGCTGGCGGGCACGCGCCGCGAGGGCGACCCGGTGGAGTCGCTGCGCGCACTGGCGACCGACATCGGAGCGGCAAGCTGCAGCCCGGGGTTCCGGGGGTGCGCGTTCATCAACGCGGCGGCGGAGTTCTCCGACCCGGCGGACCCGGTGCGCGCGACGGTCGACGCGCACCGCGCGTGGATGCTCGGCGAGTTCGCCGGCATCGCGGCGGAGGCGGGCGTGGAGGACATGGACGCCGCCGCGAGGCAGCTGATGATCCTGCGCGACGGCGCGATGGTGAACGGCTACCTCGGAGAGGCCGAGACCGTCGCGGCGTCCCTGGCGGCCGCGTTCACCTCGATCCTCACCGCGGCGGGCGGGGCCGCCCCGCGCTGAGCCCGTCCCACCGACTCACGCGACCGAAGGCACCGCACCCCGAGCCCCCGTTCTGGAATGGTGAATTCGAGGAATCGTCGCATCACGTGAGGCCAGCCGGTTGCGGCGAGCAGCTTGGCGAGGAGCTCGGCCGGGGAGTGACCGGCCGAGCTCCTCGTGTGGCCGGGAGTCGAGCTCGGCGGCCACCGCGTCCGGGTCCTCGCGGGAGCGGGCCGCCAGGTCCGTGCCCTTGGGTCGCCGGGCTTCGAGGGCACGGGCGGTGGCCCCGGCATAGCGCTGGTAGCCACCGTGGAACAGGTGGACAGGAGAGAAATCGCCGGCCCGGCGTTTCATCACACGCGCCGGGACGACAGGCCTCACAACCGTCGGCCCCGCCTTCCGAAGCGAGGCCCCGGCCCCAGCCGCACACGTGCACGACTGGGGCCGGGTGGTGAGGAGACACGTGGATCCCGCTCGGTCACGTTTTCGGAGGTCTCAACGGGTTCGAGTCCCGTGAAACCGGATCCTCACGCGAAGAACTGCCAGGTCGGCGGCGCGAGGCGCGGTCGCACGCTGTGAGCGGAAGCTCTCACCGTTGAGCAACGAGGCGAACCGCAGCCATCGGGGCGGGTCGCCGGATGCTCATTGTGACAGGATCCGACGATCCGTCACCATCGAATCCGCGAGAGAGACCTTGGCTTTGCGGTCCCGGGGCTTTGGGGCGGGACCTCAGGCATGCGTCACTGGGCTCTCGGGGTGGGGCGGATCCCGGGTGATCCGGGGATGTCGGACCCGGAACCGCCTGTCGGGAAAAGAGCTGCGGCCTCCTGTGAGGTGCGCCATCCAGGGTCCGTCAGGCGGGTGCGGTCGAGGTCTCCCTGCGGCGATCGGGGCAGAGCGGGCGGGTAGTGGACCCTCGCAACGATGAGACCCATCGAGCGGTGCGGGAACGGTGACGTCCGCCTGACCATGTAGTGGACCCTCGCAACGATGAGACCCATCTCTTGGGCCACGGCCCTTCGGATGTGCGCTCCGACCTCTAAGAGGGCCTTGGGCGCCTGTACGACGACGAAGACGTCCAATCCTTCCTCGCCTGGGGCGACGGCTGCTTCGAGCACGCCGGGCACTGCTGCGGCGAGGTCCTCCGCCCGGGTGTGCTCCTCATGGGTTCCGCTGGTACGCATCGCAGACTCCTCATCCGGCGAACCGAACGGGACGGTTCCGCCGCTGGTACTGTCGCTTCACTTGAAACGCTCCCACCGAATCAGGTCGACACGATGGGTCCACACCAATCACCGACCGGGTGGATCGGGTCAGGGAGGCTCTCGCCGTCCTCCCGCCACCTCCCGTGCTCCCATCGCCGAGCGGATCTTGGCGCCGGATCCTACTTGCTCATTCCTCGACCCCCTGCGCCGCTCACCGGCTCCGCCTCGTGAAAGGTGCCCTCCGCCAGGCGCGCACGGCGGTCTCCGCCCGCTGTGCGGCTCGCCTCGGCCCGGGCGAGGCGGTGGGTATCCCACCCGGCTCCGTGGTCGCCGCGGTCTCGTACCGCGCGGTCGCACGGCGGGCCACACGGCGCGCCGACGCCCCCGGGGCGGCTACGACGCGGCGGCCTGCGCGATCGCCTGGGAGTGAGCCCGCAGATTCTGCCGGACGACCCACCGCACCACGCGCTTGGAGATCCGGCCCCGCAGCGCATTGGGCCAGCCAAGGCGCAGGTGCAGCCGCGCGTGGTCCCCGACCGGTTCGATGACGATCCGCAACGAGCGGGGCGCCGCGCTCTTGCCCTCGTACCGCGCCCAGGTGACCTCCCGGCCCGCAACGCTGTGCGTGATCGACTCCCGGTAGGTCTCCCCGTCGTTCTGGTTGTGGCTCAGCTCGACGACGCCATCCCCGAGCTGTCGCGACGAAACGTCGGCCGTATCCCACTCACCCCGTCGTTCGGGATCGCTGACCAGCTGCCAGAGCCGCGCGTCGGATACCGGTACCTGACTTTCGTAGACGGTGTACTCCCACCCCGCGGGCGCCTCCTCGGCCGCCCAGAAGGGGGCGTCGGAGGGGTGGGATTGCGCCGTGGCGTCCTGGGTCCCGACCGGAGCATCGAGCTCGCGGCGGATCCGGCCGGTGTCGGCGCCCAGCCGTTCCAGCAGCCGCCGCACCCGGCCGCCCTCGTCGTCGATGAGCGCCGCGAGCAGGGCCCGGTCGCCGCCCGCATGCGGGCAGTCGTCCACGAGTTCTCGCAGACGGGGGCCGAGCGGAAGGAGCGCGGGAGTGCCGGCGCCGGACGTGCCGGACGGTTCTGGCAAGGGCGCGTCGATCCCCAGCAGGGCGATGTCCTCCCGGACGAGTATGTCGATCGCCGAGCGCGCCTCGGAGAGGCCCACGCCGGCGGCCATGAGCACGCGGGCGCCCGTGCCGCCGGTGACGAGCACGCCCAGTAGCAGGTGTTCGAAGCCGACTTCGATGTTCCCGGTGCGCGCAGCCTCGCGGCTCGCGGCGATCTCGGTGGCGGTACGGTCGAAGCCCCCAGCGGGCTGCCCCGGCTTCGCCGATGGGTTCGTCATCGCTGACCTCTTTCGGGCGCGCTGATGTGGCGCAGTCGTTTCGCGTATTTCTTGTGGACGGCCTGACGGGTCACCCCGAGGGCGGCGGCGATGGAGGACCACGACTCGCCCGACCTCAGGGCCTGCTCGACCTGCCGCAGCTCCAATGACTCGACCAACGTCCGCAACGATGCGACGGCGCGCAGACCGTCGGCGGGGGCCGAGGTATCCGAAGCAGTGGCCGCAAGCTGAACCGCATCCATGATGTCAACCTAGGTTGCGCGCATATCCATGTCAACCTGAGTTGCGCATATCGTCGTCTTCGACCGGGTCACCCCGGCACTGTGATCGACCGGCCCACCCCCTGCTGCAGCGACCGTCACCTCGCAGGCCCCCGCCCTCGACGCCGGCGACTG
Source organism: Nocardiopsis mangrovi (assembly GCF_042653925.1). Taxonomy (NCBI): domain Bacteria; kingdom Bacillati; phylum Actinomycetota; class Actinomycetes; order Streptosporangiales; family Nocardiopsidaceae; genus Nocardiopsis; species Nocardiopsis mangrovi. The sequence goes on along the minus strand of NZ_JBHSFQ010000008.1, from coordinate 45,784 downwards.
CGAGTTCGGCGCTTACCACCCCTGCTCGGCGGCGGGTCGCGCGGCCCCTCCGCATGACGGCGTCCTATCGACACTTTCGAGCGAGCCGCTCGCCCTGCTCTCCGGTTTGATCAGGAGGCACCCCAAGTGAGGTCACGACAGAGCTTCAGGGGTGTGAAGGCGCAACCAGCGCCGGTAGCCGCGCAGTTGCCGGCCGCGGCGGACCCGGTCGACCACCAGCGCCCGCAAGGGCGCATCGGTGGAACAGTCGGGCAGGTCGGCGGCCATCCGGTGCATTCGGGCGGTCGTCGCGGCTTGGACCGCCGACGCGCGCAGCGGTTTCGATCGCAGGGAGGACCGCGGTGCGGGGACCTCGGCCTCGTCCTCATCGAGCCAGCGTCCCGCGGAGCCGGGGTCGACGGCTAGGGCGGTGGCGACCCCGACGAGGTCGAATCCGCCGTCCAGGACCCGTTGGGCCACGGAGCGTCGCCTGATCCCGCCGGTGAGCATCAGGGGGACCTCGGCGGAGTCGGCCAGGCTCGCGGTCAGATCCAGGAAGTAGGCCTCGCGTCGCAGGGTGCTGCCGTCGGCGGGCGCGCCCGCGGTGGCCAGGCTCTCCACGCTGCCTCCGGAGAGTTCGACGAGGTCGACCTCCTCGGCCGCGAGCATGGCGATGACCTTCTCGGCGTCACCGAGGTCGAACCCGCCTCGTTGGAAGTCCGCGGAGTTGAGCTTGACCGCCACCGCGAATCCGGGGCGCGTCGCCGAGCGGATGCGTCGGATGACCGCCAGGAGCAGGCGGGCCCGGTCGTGCAGGCTCCCGCCCCACTGGTCGGTACGGCGGTTGACCAGTGGTGAGAGGAATTGCGACAGGAGGTAGCCGTGGGCGGCGTGTACCTCGACTCCGTCGAACCCGGCACGGTCGGCGGCGCGGGCGGTCGCCGCGAAGCGTGCGACGACCTCGTCGATCTGCGCCTGGGACATCTCCTCAGGCGGTGCGAAGAAGCGGGAGAAGAACCCGGCGCGCACCGGCACGGCGGATGGAGCCCAGGATCTTCCGTGGGTGTCGGCCTGCACGACCCGGCCCGGGTGGTTGATCTGCATCCACACCTGCGCGCCGCCGCTCTTGGCCGCCTCGGCCCAGCCTTGGAAGCCGCTGATCGGGGTGTCGCTCTCCAGGACGATGTCGCCGGGTTGGGCGACCGCGCGCCGGTCGATCATGACATGGCCGGTGATGAGCAGGCCGGCGCCGCTGTGTGCCCAGCGCCGGTACAGGCGGTGGAGGCCGGGCCCCGGCAGTTGGTGGGCGGAGGCGAGCTGTTCCTCCATGGCGGCTTTGGCGATGCGGTTGGCGACGGTGGAGCCGCTGCGCAGCACGAGTGGTGTGTCCAGGCTTGTAGCACCCATGAGGGCTCTCTCCTCTTTTAGTTCGAGTTGCGAAGCATAGTAGATCATTCGAGTCTCAAACTAAAATTTCGGAATGCGCGCACCCAGCGGGGCGCCCGGCAGGGACCGCCGCCGCTGCGGGCCTTGCGGTCGGGCGCCCCGAGGTTCGAAGACATCGACCACGCAAGCGCATGGCCGGCCACGGTGGTGAACGTACTCGCGGCGGAGTACTCCATCGCGCAGCGCACGCTGAAGCCGATTGGCCCGGCGCAGACACGACCAGCGGAGCGATCAGGCGCCGGGGGGCGGCTCAACTGGCCGACGCCGTCACCGGCCGCCCACTGGCGGCCCTCTCACGTGAGCGCGATCGCCGCCTCGTGGTCATCGGACGGCTACGGCCCCGGTGGACTCTGCCTCGTCCTCGACCACGGGCGTGGCATTCTTCGGTCCGCGCAGGGCGATGTAGACGAGCAGAGCGCCCATGACAGCGGCGCCGGCCCACATGCTCTGCTGCCAGCCGTCGACGAAGGACTGCTGGGCGGCGTGGACCAGATCCCGCGCGTACGGTTCGGTGTGGCCCGCGGCCGCGACGGCGTTGGCCACGCCTTCGCGGGCGGTGTCCGCGGCTCCTTGCGGGATGCCGTGCAGCCGACCGTCGATGGCGCCGCGGTAGCCGGCGGACAGCAGCGCGCCGAGGAGCGCGACGCCCAGAGCGGTGCCGAACTCGCGGGTGACATCGTTGAGCGCGGAGGCGACGCCCTGCCTCTCGCGCGGCAAGGAGCCGGTGATGGCCTCGGTGGAGGGGGTCATCGACAGGCCCATGCCGATGCCCAGGGCGAGCATGCCGGGCAGGACGGCCGGGTAGCCGCCGTCAACGGAGACGAACAGGGCCATGAGCGCCAATCCGACGCTTGCCAGAGCGACGCCCACGGCCATGGTCGAGCGGGCGCCGATGCGCGCGGTCATCCGCGGAGCCAGGCCGGAGGCCGACATCATCATGACCGCCATGGGCATCAGCGCAAGCGTGGACAGCAGGCCCGACCAGCCGAGCACGGCCTGGAAGAACGGGTAGAGGACCACGGCGATGCCCGCCTGAACGCCGAAGACCACCAGCAGTGTGATGGAGCCGCCGGCCAGTCCGCGTTCACCGAACAGGCGCACGTCCAGCAGCGCGGCGTCCCGGCGGCGCAGCTCCCAGGCCACGAAGCCGAGGGCGGCGACGAGGCCGACGGCGAGGGCGATCAGCGTCGCGGGGGCGGTCCAGCCGCGCTCGGGCCCCTCCTGCAGGACGAAGATGAGCCCGATCACGGCGACCGTGGACACCAGGGCGCCGACGGTGTCGAAGGGATGAGCGGACCGCTCGCGGGAGTTGGGGATCGCCCGCAGTGTCATGGCCAGGGCCACGATGATCAGGACCACGGGCAGGGCGAACAGCCAGCGCCAGTCCGCGATGTCGACGAGGAGCGCGGAGAGGAACATGCCCAGGATCCCGCCGCCTCCGGCGACACCGGTCCATACGCCGATCGCCTTACCCCGCTGCTCCTCGGGAAAGGTGGAGGTGATGACGGCGAGGGTGATCGGCATGACCATCGCGGCGCCGATACCACCGGCCACGCGCGCCGCCAGCATGACCTCCGCTGTCGGGGCCAGGCCGGCGGCGACACCGGCGACGCCGAAGACGCCCAGCCCGGTGATCAGCATGGGCTTGCGGCCCACGCGGTCGCCGATGGCGCCGAGCGGGAGCAGCAGCGCGGCCAGGGCCAGGGTGTAGATGTTGATGATCCACAGAACGGTGCTCTGCGAGGCGCCGAACTCGACCGCCATGTGGGTTTGGGCGACGTTGAGTCCGGACACCGAGGCGATGACGGCCATCAGCGCGATCGAGACGGTGATCAGGATCGTGCGGAGCCGACGCGCATCCGGTATGTCCCCGATTCCTGCTTCCGCTGCCGCAGCCTGGGGAGGCTGGTTCGTACTCATGGCTTCCTCTCGAAAAGGGCACGCGGAGTCCGCGCCGGAGCGGCTCCGGTCGACGGAGTCGATGGGTGGGCCCGCACCACCGCGCATCGCCGTGGGCGGTCGCGCGCCGGTGCGGGCGTCAGGTCGTGGTGGTCCCGCCCTGCGCGGCGGCGAGCGCCGCGTCGGTGTCCGCGGCGGCCAACTGGGCGTTGATATGGGAGCCGGCCAGGGCGCCGGCCGCGGCGGAGGCGCCGACCTGGGCCATGAGGTCGGTGGCGTTGCCGGCCACCCACACGCCCGGGACCTCGGTGGTTCCCGCCATTCCGGAGGCGAAGCGGCGCCCCGTGCCGCCGGCCAGGTCCTCCATCGGCAGCTTCAGGCCGTCCAGACCCTCGGTGCGGGCCCGCATGTGCGTCGCGACGGCGAGGACGCGTCGGGCCACGACCGCACCGTCGGCCATGCGCACCCCCGCGATACCGCTGTCCTGGCCGGTGACGACTTCCCGCACCGGGGCGTCGACGATGCGGATCCCCCGGGCGGCGAAGCGCGCCCGGGTATCGGCATCCGGCTCGTGGCCGAGGGTGAAGTAGATCAAGTCGTCGGTCAGCTGACGGAACAGCAGCGCTTGGTGGACCGAGGCGGGGCCGGTGGCGAGGACGCCGATGGGCTCGTCGCGCACCTCCCACCCGTGGCAGTAGGGGCAGTGCACCACACCGTGTCCCCAGTGTTCGGCGAGCCCGGGAATGTCCGGCAGTTCATCGCGCAGTCCGGTGGCCACCAGTACACGGCGCGCTGTCACGGCCCGGCCGTCGGCCAGGATGACGGTGAACCGGAGGTCTCCGTCGGGGGCCGGGGCGGCAGGTTCGGTCGAGCCCACCTCGCCGGAGACGACCCGACCGCCGTACCGGCGCACCTGTTCACGGCCCCGTTCGAGGATCTCGGAGGGCGGTCGACCGTCCAGGACGATGAAGCCGTGCACGGCCTCGGCGGGAGCGTTGCGCGGGGTGCCACTGTCGATCACGACGACCGAGCGGCGGGAGCGGGCGAGTATCAGCGCACCGTTCAACCCCGCGGCACCGCCGCCGATCACCACGACGTCGACGGCCTCACTGGGCAGTGCGTCGCTCGCGTGCGCGGAAGCCCTCACGGACATGGCTCGCACCCTCTTCCCTCATGCGTGGACCCGGAGGTTCCGGGCCATCTGCGCACGACGCTAACCCCACGTTGCAGGAAGGGCATACGATGTTGCCCATGACGCAAGAAGATGGAGACCTGGACGGCCTCGTGCGCAAACGGATCCGCGCTCTGCGGGTCGCGCAGGGCTGGTCCCTGGACGAACTGGCTACCCGCGCCCACCTCGGCCAGTCCTCACTGAGCCGCATCGAGAACGGTCAGCGCCGGCTCGCACTGGACCAGCTCGTCGCCCTCGCCCGGGCCCTGGACACCACACTCGACCAGCTCGTCGCGACCGCCACCGACGACGTCGTCACCAGCCCGATGATCGACGGCGCCCATGGCCTGATGCGCTGGCCCATCAAGGGTGACCCCGGCATGAGCGTCGTGCGTCAGCGGATGACCGAACCGCCGCCCGACAACCCCGCCCGCATGCGCGCCCACCCCGGCCGCGAATGGCTGGTCGTCCTGTCCGGCACCGCGATCCTCATGCTCGGCCACCGCCGCTTCCGCGTCGAGACCAACCAGGCCGCCGAGTTCCCCACCATGATGCCGCACGCGATCGGGGTCGAGGGGGGACCGTGCGAGATCCTGGGCATCTTCGACCGCGACGCCCGCCGCGGCCACCAGCGGGACGGCGGTGGCCGTGACGACGCCCAGGGCGTCGGCGAGTAGGCATGGGGCCCCGGTGAACGTGGAGTCTTGCGCGTCGGGCAGTGCGGAGGGTCATTGTCTTGCGTTAACGGGAAGGAATCGTGCTGCTCGCGCATGACCGGCTTACTGTGGCGGTATGAGCCAAGCGCACCAGCACACCTCCCAGCACGGCCACCACCAGGAGCACGGCACCGGCGACCAGACGGAGATCCTCGACCTGGACGCCGAGGTTCTCGCCGAGCACACGGCCGCCATCACCGCATGGCTCCCCCTGAAGACCGCCCCGAGCCGGATCCTGGACCTGGGCTGCGGCACGGGGGCGGGCACCTTCGCCCTGCTCGACCGCTTCCCCGGGGCACACATCACCGCCGTCGACGCATCGGTCGAGCACCTCCAGCGCCTCCGCGAAAAGGCATGCGCCCGCGGAGTGGACGACCGCGTACACACCGCACAGGCCGACCTCGACTCCCGCTGGCCCGACCTCGGCTCGCCGGACCTGGTGTGGGCCTCAGCGTCGATGCACCACATGGCCCACCCCGACCGCATCCTGCGAAACGTGCACGACACGCTCGCGCCCGGCGGCCTGTTCGCCGTCGTCGAGCTGGCCGGCTTCCCCCGCTTCCTGCCCGAAGGCGCCCCCGGATACCGGCCCGGTCTGGAAGCACGCTGTCACGCCGCGGCCGACCGCTTCCACACTGAGCACCTGCCCAACCGCGGCGCCGACTGGGGTCCGATGCTGGCCGCAGCCGGGTTCACGATCGAAGGCGAACGCTCCATCCCCGTGAACATCGAGGGATCCCGCGGCGAAGCGATCGGCCGCTACGCCCTCGCCGGCCTCCAGCGCATCCGCGGCGTCGCCGCCGACGCGCTCTCCGCCGAGGACCTCGCCGCGCTCGACCGGCTCCTCGACACGGACGGCCCGGACAGCATCCTGCGTCGCGACGATCTGGGGGTGCGCACCGAACGCACCGTCTGGGCCGCACGCCGCCCCTGATTCCCAGCGTCCCTGGTTGCCCGCAGTACAGCCCCAGCATCGGATCCTTGCCTTGAAAGCAAGATCCTATGCCGATCACGCATCCGGCTCGCAGGTTGAATGCGCGGTCTCCCGGCGCGGCACCGCGGCGGACCACGCAGCACACACACCGTTCACAGCGCAGAGAAAAGGAGCATGCCCATGGCCACACCTCAGACCCCGCCCGTTGAGAAGCCTGCGGCCGGCGATGACGACTCGAACGGCCTGCCCGCCGAGTACGAAGCCTGGCGCCGAGGCCGATGGGAGGAGGTCGCCGGAGCGAACGGCAAGGCCAAGGTCGTCGCCAACGGCAGGATCACCGACCGCGACACCCACACGCTTCCCGGTGTCCCCGGCCGGTGGAGTACCAGCGCGTCCGGTGCCCTGACCGTTACCGCCGACGCCGCGGACGGCGTGGCGGTCGACGGCACGACGGTCGAAGGAACCGTCGAAGTCCCCTCCGGCTGCTCTTTGGGATTCCCCGACGACATGGTCGGCTTCGCCGGCGGCGCCGACGGATCCTACGGCCTGGTCGTCATGGACCACGGCGCCGTCGAACGCTCCGGGCTCAGCGGCATCGATACCTTCCCCTACGACCCCTCCTGGGTCCTCGAAGGCCGCTACCGCGCGGCGCCCGACGGCCGGCGCATCGAAGTGGGACGGCTGACCCGCCCGCGCAGCACCGAGGCCATCCTCGCCCCCGTCGACCTAGTCGTGACCATCAAGGGCACCGAATACGTGCTCGCCGTCCTCGAAGACATGCCCGGCCAGCGTCTGGTGGTCTTCACCGATGAGACCAACGGTACCGAGACTCCCGAGATCGGCCGCTGGCTCGTCCTGCCACTGCTGGAGCCCGGCAGCACACTGACCGTCGACGCCAACCGGGCAACGCTCTCCCACCACCACCTGAACCCGGATGTCTTCGTCTGCCCCCTAGCGCCACCCGGCAACCACCTGCCCATGCGCGTTGAGGCCGGCGAACGCGCCCTGGTCCACGACACCACCGATCAGACCTGATCCGCCCCGCACCCGGCAGTCATCCACACCGCAGACGTAGAGGAGCATCATGAGCAACAACATCAAGGACACGGCCGTCACCTACCTCCGTGCGCTGGAGGAGCGCGACTGGGCGGCCGCCCGCGCCCTGTGCGCCGACACCGCCACCGTCTGGCACAACGACGGAAAAGGCGAGGAGACGATCGGGGCGAACATCGACGGGATGAAAGGGCAGATCGACTCCATCGAATCGATGCGCTACGACATCATCCGCCAGCTCTCCGAGCCGGGCGAGGTCCTCCAGCAGCACGTGGTGCACGTGGCCACGACGAACGGTATGCGCGGCGAAGTGCACGCCGCGGTCCGCTTCGGCTTCGACGACACCGGATTGATCACCCGCATCGAGGAGTACGCGAACTTCATCCCCGCGGGACAGGACGGCTGAGCGGACGCACGCAGAGGCGCCGCGGAGGATCTCGGCGGCGGAACGGGCGCAGGTCCGGGTGGTCGCGGGGCGGCGACCACCCGGACCCTTCCGACCGGGGCGCATTCACAAAGCCGCGTTCCTCATGTGCGTGACCGGGCGCCTGCACCCAGTGCCGTGTCGACCTCCTCCAGTTCGACGGGCCCAAGGACCCAACCCATGGCGGCGGCATTGACCTCGACCTGTTCAGGAGTGGTCGCGCCGGCGATCACCGACGGAACATCCGCTTGTGCCAAGAGCCAGCCGATCGACAACTCGATGATCGACTTCCCGTATCGATCGGCGACTTCCCGCAAGCGTTCGACCTTGCCGAGGTTCTCTTCGCTCGCCAACGGCGCGAACTCCGGCATGAACGCCAACCGAGACCCCTCGGGGATACCGTGGCGGCCGTTGTATTTGCCGGTCAACACCCCCGAAGCCAAGGGGAAATAGGGAACGACACCCAGCCCCGCCTGATGGGCGGCCGGCACCACATGCTCTTCGGCCCCCCGTGACAGCAGGTTCCACTCCACCTGAACGGCTCGCAAGGGGAATCCCTCGCTTTCGCCCGCCAGCGCGGCGGCCTCGTTGATCTGACCGGCATCGACGTTGGCCAGGGCGAAATCACGCACTTTTCCGGCCGCGAACAATGACCGGAACGCCTCCAGCATCTCCTCCACCGGCGCCTGCGGGTCCGGAGCGTGCTGATAGTAGACGTCGATCCGGTCGGTGCCCAGGCGGCGCAGGCTCCGTTCGGCCGCACGGATGATCCATTCGGACAGTTCGCCCGGGCGGTAGCCGCCTGACGGTTCCCGCCACCGGTACTTGGTGGCGATCACCGCCTCGTCACGGCGGGAGCCCAGTGCGGCGCCCAGATACTCCTCGGACGCGCCCTGGCCGTACACCTCAGCGGTGTCGAAATGGTTGATGCCGAGGTCCAAGGCGGTACCGACGACCGCTGCCGTCTGTGCGCCATCGAGCTTCGTCCCGAAGTTGTTGCACCCCAGTCCCACAACGGAGAGCGAAGGTCCGGAACTTCCTAAGGCACGGTGATGCACGTGTTCCCCTTTTCCGTCGAGAGCCCACGGCATCGGCCGCGCGCGGGGGAGGCGGGCCACTCCGTCCCCAGGACATCAGGTTTCGCCGGCGGCGCCGGAGGCCAGGAAGCGATCGGCCCACTCATCGCTCCCGGCGATTGCGGGCAGGTTCATCGAGGCGGCCACCAGGTACAGCGTGCCGGCGGCGAAGAAGTCGTGCGCCAGGTCGGTGTCGATCCCCGGCAGTGCCTCGATCCGGTCGACGGTGTTCTTCGTCCAGGCGTGCATCAGGTCGCGGATGTCGGGGTCCTCGCAGGACGCATATCCCTGGAGCAGCATGAGCATCAGCTCGCGGTTCTCCATGAGGACGCCCCAGGCGTTGGCCATGGTCTCCAGATGCCGGCTGTCGGCTTTCTCGCCCGGAACGAACACGTCCCGTTCGACCGTCGTGAAGACCCGCTCCAGCACCGCGACGAAGAGCCCCTTCTTGGTCGAGAACACCCGGAACAGGTTCGGGTGGGAGATCTCCACATCCTTGGCGATGGTCACGGTCGAACCGCCGTGCAGCCCCTTGTGGCTGAACTCCTTCAGCGCCGCCGCCAAGATCTGCTCACGGCGGCGCTCGATGCTGACCCGTGCTCTCCTCTCTGTCGCCACTTTTGATAGTAAACACTCACTGTAAACGTGCGTCAAGCTCTTTAACCCATAGGGACAAGGCCGTCACCCGTGGAGATGCGGTCGGCTCCGAGATGGGTGTGACGGTCGCCGGTCGGCCTGCGTGCAACGCCGTTGCGCGCCGTTCCATAGATGGCGAAACGCGGTGGTCCGATCGGACCACCGCGTTCAGCGTGCCAGGGGTGGGATGACACGTCCCCTGCGGAACCGGAGCGGGGGAGGTTCAGCCGAGGGCGGCGAGGCGGCGGCCTTCGAAGTAGGCGGCGATGAGGTAGGCGCTGCCGCCGGCGAGGGCGAGTACCCAGTAGGGGCCGGGCTCGGTGAGGAAGAGCGCGGCGGTGGAGATGAGCGCGAGGCTGCTTCCGAGGGTGTAGTGCAGGACGTTGCGGCGCGCGGCGCCCTCGGCGATGTTGATCATGCCGACGATGAACACGGCGCCGATGGGAAAGAGGACGTTCTCAACCTCGGGCGGCAGGTCGACAGTGCTCGTCAGGCCGATGATGGCGAGGGTGACGGCGATGAAGCCGGTGGCCCAGGCGTTGCCGACGAGCTTCTCACTGAGGACGTCGGCCGGGTCGGCGTCGCGCTGGGCACGCCTGCCGGCCATGAGGGAGGAGCCCACACCGGGCACGATACCGGTGGCGAGCAGGACGAAGGGCACCCATGTGGGCAGGTCCATCAGGGGGTCGGCTCCGGCGGAGACGGCGAAGGCGCCGTGTCCGAACACGAAGGCGAACGCGAAGGCGAGGTAGGCGCGGCGGCTGTCGATCCGGCTGGGGCGCAGGTCGTTCGCGCCGTCGCGGGCGACAGTGGGGGTTTCGGCGGTGGTATCGGTCATGGTGGTCCTCCGGTCGGGGTTTGGTTGTTCGGGCGTGGGTCGATGGATGCGGGGGCGGTAACTGGAAGGGGCCGGGGGCCGGTCCACGCCTCGCGACACCGGTGACGGGTGATGGGAGGCGCGGAGGGCTCAGGGCGGCAGGGGCGACGTGCACCTTCAGCGCGGGGCGTCTCGGTCATCGGGTCGGCGCCGGAATTCCCGGCAGCGGTGGCCGGCGCGGTCGCGGTGATCCCTGCGCCGGTCATGGCGTTCGCCGCCGCATGGCCGAGGCGGCGAAGAACGATACGAAACGCGCGACCGCACGCAGTCGGCGTGCGCGGGTGAACCCGACACCTCGGAGAGATGCCCCGAGCCGGGGCAGGTCGGCGCCGCCGATGGTGATCACGAAGTGCCGGCGCTCATCGGGTGTGCCGTCGACCGGGGAGATCTCGGTCTGCAGGCGGGTGAGCCCGGTCAGGAGCGCCAGCGGGTTGCGCGAGCGCACGCTCTTGGTGCCGGAGAGCTGCCACGGGCGTCCGTCGTCGTCGTGGAAGCGCAGCGCGTAGGACATCGCCTCCCGTCTGCCCTGGGGGAAAAGGGACAGCGTGCCCGAGATGCCCATGCGCGTGGCGATGTCCTCGACGTCGATCACGCCCCGCATCCGCACCGTGTGCGCCGGATCGGCGAGGAACGCGTCCATGCCCGGGATCTCCGCCTTCAAGGACAGGACCATCATCGGGTTCTCGCGCCGGCGTGTGGCCATGCGCTCCTGGAAGACGACACCGTCGCCCTTGGTGGCGGTGTGGAGCCGGGACATGGACGCGAAGGCGGCGTCCTCGGGGACGTCGGCGGGGACCACCGCCTCCCATTCGGGGGCGCGCCATTCGGGGCGGCCCGAGCGGCGGATCACCGTCTCGATGGAGCGTTCGGCGGTCGCGAGGATCGTGGCGGAGGGGTTGACCCCGGTGGCCGCGGGGAGCACCGAGCCGTCCATGACGAACAGGCCCGGGTAGCCGTGCACTTCGCCGGCCTCGTCGGCGACGCTGGTGGCGGCGTCGGGGCCGGGGCGTACCCCGCCGAGTGCGTGGACGGTGATGGTGCGGCGCAGCAGCGACCAGGTGAAGGGGTTGTACAGGCGGGCGTTGACGAGGCTCGCGATCGTCGGCCCCACCCGGACCTGGGAGCGGTACAGGTGGGCCTGCCACTTATTGTTCCAGGTCAGTGTCGCGTCCCCGGCCCGGTCCAGTCGCAGGGTCCCGTTGCCGGAGTCCCGGCCCATCGCGAGCACGGCGAAGGTCTGGCCGGCGCCGGTCCTGCGTACGCGCCGCCGCCACCAGTGGCGTGCATTGCGGGCCGGCAGGAGGGTGTCGAACAGGGTGTTCAGGGGCGGGGGAAAGGCGCCGTCCTGCACCTGATACCACACCGACCGGTGCCCTTCGGCCACGTCCAGGACGGTGTTGGTGGTGATGGTGGGCCCGGTCGTCATGTCGGGCTGCTCGCCGCGGAGTTCGGCCAGGGTGAGGAAGTCGCCGTTGCCGGAGAAGCCCCGGCCCAGCTCGCGTGAGATGTCGGGCAGTGTGCCGTGCACGTCCCGGGAGCGCAGGAGGAGTTCGTTGGTGGCCACCGCCCCGGCGGCCAGGACGACGCGCGGGGCGGTCCACTCGCGGAGGGGGGCGTCGGGGTCGGTGGGGGTCGAAGCGGTCACCGCGTATCCGCCGTCGCGCTGCTCGATGAGCTGGACCTGCGCGTCGGTGACGGCTTCGGCGCCGGATGCCTCTGCCACGGCGAGGTAGGAGGTGTCCAGGGTGTTCTTGGCGCCGTGGTTGCAGCCGATGACGCATTCACCGACGAAGGCGCAGCCGCGGCGCGCGACGCCGTGGGTGTTGGGCCGCCAGGTGTCGGGGTCACCGAAGGTCACTGCCAGGTTCGGGCGGACGGTGGCCTCGTCCTTGTCCGTGCCCGCCAGGAGCTGTTCGATGAGCTCGGTGCGGGGCGGTGCCTTACCGGTGCGGGGGTCGTCGCCCACCGGGGCGACGCCGATCATGTGCGCGGCCAGGTCGTAGTAGGGGTCGAGCTTCGCACGGCGCAGGTGGTCCGGCCAGCGCTCGTCCATCGTCCCTTCGAAGGGACGGGCGAAGACGTTGGCGTAGACGAGGGAGCCGCCGCCCCAGCCGGCCCCTTGGACGCTGGCCATGTTGTCGAGCCAGCGGATGTCGTAAAGTCCCCGGTCGACGTCCCACAGCCAGCCGTCGTCCAGGCGCGACCGGCGGGGGAAGTCGCCGGGCTTCCAGCGTCGGCCGCGTTCGAGGACGATGACCGAGAACCCCGCCTGCGCGAGGCGGGCCGCGGCCACCGCGCCGCCGAACCCGCTGCCGACGACGATGGCGTCGGCGTCGAATCGATCAGTCATGAACGTTCCCTTCAGGGCGGATGTCGTGGTGGGTGGGTGCGCCCGCCGTCGACGAGCGGCGGGTCGGCGCAACGGTGCCTACGCCCGTGCCGGGGTTCGGCGCCCGTGAACAGGCGGCCGCGGCCCCGGCACGGGGCGCACCGGACACGTGTGCGTCAGGTGGCAGGGGAGGCGGGTGGACCCTCGGTGGGCGCGGGGCGCCGAGGGTCCGGTGCCGCGGCCGGTGACCGGGCGACACCGGCGCGAGGCCGTTCACAGCTCCCCCCGGCGGCACGCCGGTGGACGGTGGGGTGCACGTGCGAACGGCCTCGTCGCCGAGGTCGGTCAGGCCGCGTGCTTGCCGGGTGCGGCGCTGCCCTTGTACTCGTTGAGGTTGGAGACCAACTCGGTGAGGTCGGGGTTGGCCTCGAAGCGGCGCCGGTGGATCTCGGTGATCTTCTCGCCGATCTCCGGGTCGGGGTCGTCGGTGATGTCGAACGACATGAACTTGTCGATCAGCGGCAGACCCATCAGGTCGATCTCCAGGTGCGCCGGGTCGTTCATCATCTTGTCGTAGGTCTCGATGTCCTCGATCGCGGAGACGACGCCGTACTGGTACTCCCCGCCGAAGTCGCGGCCGGCACCCCCAGGGAACGTGCCGTTGCCCTCCCCGGTCATGTTCGACATGATCGCGTCCACGGTCTCCTGGGGGACCTCGGGCTTAACGGTGAATCGGATGAAGTGGTAGATCATGGTGGTTCCTTTCGTCGGATGTTCGGTGTGGCGACGGGGCCTGGCCGAAACGGTGGTCAGGCCTGGGCGAAAACCGCGGCGTGGTCGCGGGCGAAGTCGGTGACGTCGCGCGCGGGGCGCCCGGTGAGGTCGGCGACCCAGGTGGACAGCTCGGCGGCCTCACCCCGGGCGTAGTGGGCGTAGTCCTCGACCAGGCCCTCGAGCTGCCAGGGCGGAACGAAATCGGCCAGGGCGGCGGTGAACTGCTCGGCGGGCACGTCGTGGAAGACGACCTCGCGCCCGGAGGCGGCGGAGAGCGCCTGGGCGATCTCGTGGTGGGTCACGGCCCGGGGACCGGTCAGTGTGTAGGTCTGGCCGGTGTGGCCGGCGCTGGTCAGCACCGCCGCGGCGGACTCGGCGATGTCGCGGGTGTCGATGGCGCTGACGGCGGCGTCGCCGATGGGTGCGGCGAAGAAGCCCTGGGCGATGGTGCCGGCGAAGGCGAGCAGCGACTGCAGGTACAGGTTGGGCCGCAGCACCGTGTAATCGAGGCCGAGTCCCTTGACGTGCTCCTCGACCTCGGCGTGCCAGCGCAGGAACCGCACCGGCGAGTCCGTGCGCGCACCGTACTGCGACAGCAGCACGAACCGTTCCACGCCGAGGTCGCGGGCGATGCCGGCGAAGCGCTTCTGCACCTCGGCGGCGTCGGGCTCCGAGGGGCTGTTGAGGAAGACCCCGTCGACGTCCTTGAGTGCGGTGGCGACCGACTCCGCGTCGCGCAGGTCGGCGACGACGTTCTCGACGCCGGGGACGGGCCGGTCGGGGTTGCGGATCATCGCGCGGACGGTGGCTCCGCGCTCCTGCAGCGCGGCGACCAGCGCGGAGCCCACGGTCCCGGTCGCACCGGTCACGAGTACGGTCGGGTTGTCCATCAGCATCCATCCATTTCTTGATGCCGCCGGGGCGGTTCCCCGGCGGGGTGCTTCTCTGCTTCCATCGCCTGGTCGGCGGTGGGGGTCTTTCGTCTCGCGGGAGTTCTCTTCGCTTGCTGTCAGCGCGGACCGGCGGTGGCGGGGGCCGGTTTCGGTCGGGCAGGAGGGATGAGGGAGAGCGCGAGGGCGGTGAGGATGAGCGTGGTCTGGGCGAGGAAGGCGGTCGTGAACGAGATGTCTCCGTTGGCCCCCGCCGCGCCGATGGCGAGCCCGGCCAGGGCGGCGAGCCCGACCGCGCCGCCGAGCTGCTGGCCGGTGCTGATCAGTCCGCTGATCAGTCCGGATTCGCCTTCCCCGCTGTCGCGCACCGCCATCGTGACGGCGTTGGTGGTGCTGAGGCCGAGGCCGGTGCCGATCAGCAGGAAGGCGCCCAGAAGGTGCGCGGAGAAGCCGTCGGTCGCCGGGTTCAGCACCAGCCACAGCAGGCCGGCGAGCAGCGGGACGAGGCCGGCCGGCAGCGCGCGGGCCGGCCCGATTTGGGTGGCCAGCAGCGGCGCGGTGGCGCTGCCCACGATGATCATGGCGGCGATGGGGAGCTGGCCCATCCCGGTGGCCAGCGCGCTCATCCCCAGGACCTCCTGCTGGTAGAGGGGCAGGAAGAAGAGCAGGCTCATCAGTGTGGCGCCGAGCAGCAGCATCACCGCGGCCGCCGTGACCACCGGCTGCCGGCGCAGAACAGTGAGCGGGACCAGGGGGTGCGCGCAGCGTCGTTCCGCGACCACGAAGGCGGCGAAGGAGGCCACGCCCACCACCAGGGCGATCAGCGTGCCGGGCGCGCTCCATCCGGTCTCCGGGGCGAGGACCATGCCGAGTGCGAGACCGGAGACCCCGACGGTAATGGTGACCGCGCCGGCCACGTCGAACGGGCCGGGGCGGCCCGGGAACGCCGGAACCGAGCGCCACACCGCGATCGCGCTGACGATGCCGAACGGCACCGGGGCCCAGAACACCGACTCCCACCCCAGCAGCTCGGTCAGCGTCCCGCCGAGGAAGACGCCGAGCAGACTGCCGGCACCCGTGATCGTTCCCCACATGCCCATCGCCCGGGTGCGCTCCGCGGCGGTCTCATAGAGGGCGAGCAGGAGTACCAGCGAGGACGGCATCAGGAGCGAGGCCCCGATCCCCTGCGCGACGCGCGCGGCGATCAGCACCGGTCCGCTGAGGGCCAGCGCGCAGGCGACCGACGCCGCGAGGTAGACGGCCATCCCGGCCAGGAACACCTTCCGGCCCCCGAGTACATCGGCGAGGCGGCCACCGAGCAGCAGTGGGCCGGCCAGTGCCACCAGGTAGCCGCTCGCGACCATGGTGAGTTCGGCGGCGGAGAGCCCCAGGCCCGTGCGGATCGCCGGCCCGGCCAGGTTCACCATCGCGACGCCGAGAACGACCAGGAACATGGAGGCCGCCAGGCCGGCCACCGCCACACCACGCGGTTTTCGCGCACGGGCGGCCACCGCGCTGGGTGTGGTCTGGTCGCTCATCGCATTTTCCTTGTCCAGAGAGTGTTCGGGTTCGTTTCACGTTCCGGTGGCCGCGGTAGGGCCGGCAGAGGGAGCCGCGGGATTCTTTCGTCACGGCCGATTCGGCTCCCGAGCGCTCTCCGGCCCCTTGACCCTGCCGCGATGGTTCGATGCATCTTCCTGGAGGGATCCGGATTGCGCTGAGTCCGTCCGGAGGCACATCAGGGATGCTGCGAAAAATGAGAATCGCCTGACCCGCACGGGCCGGATGTGCATGACATTGAGAGTCCGGGAGGGATGAATGTGAATCTGCGGCCGGCCCCCGGCTAAAACGTCGAATTTCCTAAGGCCGCGTCATTCTCTCGTAGGCGACCCGTTCGAAGTCGAGGTAGCCGCCGTAGGATGCGGGATCCATGAAGGGCAGGATCTGCGTGGCCCAGTAGCCGCCGATGCCGTTCTCCCGGTCGATCCAGTAGTAGAGGTTCGCTATCCCCGCCCATCCTTGGGCGCCCGCCGGTCGCCCCGTCGGGGCGGCCTCCTCGTTGATCATGAAGGCCAAGGACCAGGATTTGCGGATGCCCGGGAAGAATTCGACGTCGTTGGAGGTCTGGGGGAGTGCGCTGCGCAGCGGGGTGACGTTCATGCCGTCGGGTAGATGCCGCCGCACGGCGTCGCGCACCGTGGCCGACTCGAGCACGCGTCCGTGGTCGCCTTCGCCGTCGTTGAGCCACATGCGGATGAACTTGAGGTAGTCGCCGACGGTGCCGTAGAGGCCGTGCCCGCCGGGATCCACCTCGGGCGGACTCGGTAGTTCGAAGTCCATGGGCACGAGTCCGCCGTCGGCTGCGCGCTGGTGCATGCCGGCGATGCTCCGGCGGCGCGCGTCGTCGAGCGTGAAGGACATCGTGGTGATCCCGAGGGGCTGGAAGATCTCCCGGGCGAACACCTCGCCGAGGCGCTGCCCGGTGACGCCCTCGATGATCTGGCCGACCCAGTCGATACCGGCCCCGTATTCCCATCGCGTCCCGGGGTCGAACAGCAAGGGTGTGCGAAGAGCGGCGCGGGTGCCCGTCATGATCGAGGGCTGCCGGTTCTCACGGACGAGCCGGGCGTAGTCGGGATTGAACGACTCATACCCCAGGCCGGAGCTGTGTGTGAGCAACTGACGGGTCGTGATCTCGCCGGCCGGTGGACGCACGACCGGTTCACCCAGGTCGTCGAAGCCCGTCAGAACCCGCAGCTCTCCGATCTCCGGGGCGTACCATCGGGCCGGAGCGTCGAGGTCGAGCCGGCCGCGTTCCACGAGCTGCAGCGCCGCCGTCGCGGTGACCGCTTTCGTCGTCGACATCATCGCGACCGGTGACTCACTGGTCAGCGACTCGGCGCCGTCGGTACGGCGGACCCCCGTCGCGCGCAGATGTACGGTCCGATCCCTGTCGGTGACTCCGGCGATGACCCCTGGCACCCCGGGCGCGGATTCCACGGTTCGGCGGATCACCGCGTCCATCTCATCGGCGAGCGTATCGATCATCTTTCTCCTTCTTTCCTTCGAATATCGGGCGCCAATGAGAATGCAGTGAATTCGGTCTCCGCTCCGCCTGCCGTTGCAGGGGAGGAGCAGCAGGTGCGCCGTTGCCGGGCGCCGGCCGAAGGTCCCGGGTCTCTTCCAGGGCGTCCGGTCGCCAGCGAATGATAGTGAGTGCTAACTATCTTAAGCCTAAAAAAACACGTGGTCTCCCAAAGCTCAGGATCCGGACACCGGGAAGCGATTGGCCGCCGCGCCGCCTGCGGAGCGAGCGGGCAGGTTCATAACTGCGGCCACCGAGTGCGGCATGCCCGCGGCGAGAAATCGTGCCTCGGGTCGGCGTCGGCCACCGCTCGTGTGCCGGCGGCCGGTCCGTCTCCATGTCCTCGGCGACGGTCGTGGTCGAACCGTCCCGTGCGTCCCGCGGATGGACTCCTTCGGTGTCGCGGCCAGGATCTGCTCGCGGCGCCGCTCGAAGTCGGTCTGCGGGTCTTCGACACGTTTGATACTTAACACTCACTTCATGCGTGGCGTCAAATCCGCGACGGACAGGGACGCAGGAACCGCTGCCTTCGCTCGTCATCGATGAGTCGGCCAGGGGCGCGGCGTTCGACGGCGACGATGCACGGCCAGGCGGACACCTGGGGCGGTCGTCGTGGTGGGCTCTCACCCGGTGGCCCGTGATCAATGCGGCACGTCGCCCGGTCGGAGGGCGGTATCTCCACGGAGCTCGGGGTGAGATGGATCATAGGCCGCCCGTCGGACGTGCGGCTGTCTTTCACCGCCGCTCGGAAAACGCGAGGTCAGAGTCGCCGCAGCAGATCGACGGCGGACTGTGGGGACATCCATCGGGGCGGCCGGATGCGGTCCCTTTCCGCCAGGTGATCGGCTGTTGACCCGGTGTCCAGGGTGCCGTGGGTTGACGCCGGTGCAATAGTGACTGTTTACTCTCAAACGATCCCGGGTCGAGGCTGCGGGTCGGGATCGAGTGGTGCGGCGGCAGATCCCGGTCGCCCCACCGAAGGAGTCCGGGCCCAAGGTCTGTTCGCCGGTCCGACCGTGGGGTCGCCGGAGATGCGGCGGCCCCGGGCCCCGGCCCTGAGGGGCATATTTTCATGGCAAATTGATAGTTAGTACTCACTATCATTTCGAAGATGGCGAAACTTCCAAAGGTTCCCGCTGGTTCGCCACGACCGGTAGGTCCCCATCACAGCCGACGCCTCAGCACCTACTCGCCGATGAAGGACGCGACGATGAGCATCGAAACCGCACCTCCCCCGGTGCTCGCCCGGCCCCGGGTGGCGCGCGGTGTGGCGATGGCCGGCCTGGCGGGTGCCATGTTCCTGGTCATCCTCGACGGCACGATGGTGAACCTGGCCGGGCCGGCGATCCGGGACGGGTTCGGGCTCTCCGCCGCTGGACTGACGGCCGTCGCGAACAGCTACCTTGTGGCGTTCGCGGGGCTGCTGCTTCTCGGGGGCCGCCTCGCCGACGTGCTCGGAGGCCGGGGAGTGTTCCTGGCCGGGATGGCCGTCTACCTCGCGGCATGCGCGTTCTGCGCGCTGGCCCTCAGCGGACCGGTGCTGATCGCCGCGCGCGTCGCGCAGGGCATCGGGGCGGCGATCGTGGTGCCGTCCGCACTCGCGCTCGTGCTCGCCCTCTACCCGTCTCCCGCGGAGCGCACCCGGGCGATGGGCATCTGGGGCGCCATCGCGGCCGCCGGCAGTCTGCTCGGCGTCTTCCTCGGCGGGACGCTGACCCAGTTGTTGGGGTGGGAGTCGGTGTTCTGGGCCCCGGTGCCGTTCGGCATCGTCAGCGCGATCGCGGTGTGGCGCTCGGTTCCGGCGTTCCCGGGCCGCCCCGGCCCGTTCGACGTGGCCGGCGCGGTCACCATTACCGTCGGGGTCTCCGGTCTCGCACTCGGAATGGTCTCCGCGGCCGAAACCGGATGGGGTGCGGCCACAACGGTCGTCAGCCTCGCGGTGGGCATCGCCTCCCTCGCCGCGTTCGTGATAGCCGAGCAGCGCTCCTCCCACCCCCTGGTCCCGCTCACCGTCTTGCGCAGGGCACCAGTGGTCACCGCGAGTTCGGTGATGCTGCTGCTCGGCGCCACGATGACCAGCCTGTTCTTCTTCCTGCCCCTCTACCAGCAGGAGGTGCTGGGGATGGGTGCGCTGGAGACCGGAATGGCGCAGATCCCGATGGCCGCCATGACCATCGTGGGCAGCGCCGCCGCGCCGCTGCTGGCGCAGAGCATCGGGTCGGCCCGCGCGCTGCCGGTCGCCCTCGCCCTGCTGCTCACCGGCCTGCTGTGGCTGGTGCTGAATCCGATGACCGACGGCTTCTCCGCGCACCTTCTGGGCGCGTTCCTGCTGCTCGGCGCGGGCCTCGGGCTCGGCATCGTCACCGCCACGACGATCGCGGTGCGCGACAGCGGGGAAGGCGAATCCGGGCTGATCAGCGGACTGATCAACGCCGTGCAGCCGCTGGGCGGAGCGCTCGGGCTCGCGGTCCTGGCCGGGATCGCCATCGGCGCCGCAGGGACGCACGGGGACGTCTCCTTCACGGCCGCGTTCCTCGGCGAGGCCGTGCTCATCCTCATCGCCCTCACATTCTCGCTCATTTCCCCCGCCAGGACACGGTCGTCCGCGGTCACCGCGACCATGCGCTGACCCGCAGTCCTCCGTCCCGGCACGGCACGCAGCATCACCAAGCAACGGACACAGAGAAGGACCCTGCCAGGGAACCGCCCCGGCGCCCCGGAAAAAACGGATGTACCCACGAATATTCGCGATGACGATGTGTGATCTTCATATCTCCGTCCCAGTGAAATCGAGAATGCGGCTTCATTCGGGATGCGTTGTGTGAGCCGATCCGCCTGGCCAGTGAACACGTCCTCGTAGCCGCCGATATCTCATCATTCCCTGAAGAACCCGTACTGATTCGCATTCGAAAGTCGTTCACCCATTCGTGTCGGAGTGATGAGCGATGAGCAGGGACACGCCCGACCACATCGCTACTACGACCCGAACCCGCTTCCTCAACAGATAAGGAGTAGTGGACGTGAGTCTGACCACCAGTACCGAATACGGGATGACCACGGGTCGGACCGCCATGGAGACGGCCCACGCCGAGTGCAACGAGGTCTACACCAAGGTGGACTTCCTGCGCGACAGCCTGAAGTCGAGCTGGCAGGGCGGCGCGGAGGCGGGTTATGAGACCGCGCTGGTGAAGTGGCTGGAGGAGCTGCGGCTGATCGTCAATGGGATGAACCAGATGATCGGGACATTCGGCGGTACCACGCGCGGCATGTTGAACCTGGAGGACGACAACCTCGTCATCTCCTCTTCCTGGAACGACCAGCTCAATCCCAACCAGTCCGGCTACGCCGTGCAAGGCGAACTTCTCGGCCCGGGACGTTCCTGACACCATTCGGCCGTCCCCTGAAGCGGTCTCCGTCACGAAACGAGGTATCAGACGATGAGCGACTTTTCCGTCAAATACGCGGGCATGGACGATTCGGCGTTCGATCTGCGTGCGCGCACGCAGGATATCCGCAATTCCCTCGATGAGCTGGCCACGAAGATGGCCGCGGTCCGCGGCGAGCTCGACGGTTCCACGGCCGAGAACTACGACAACAGCATGGCGCAGTGGCGGCTCAACGTGCAGGACATGGAGTTCCTGCTGACCCAGGCCGAGCAGGCGCTGGTCCTGATCCGCGACAACTACAAGAACACCGACGACAGGCTGTCCCTCGAATGGGTCTCGCGGCATATGTAGGCGCCACCTTCCGGGAACGGGACGTTTCCGGCCGACCCGGGGTCGAATAGTCAGGAGGGCGAACGATGGCCGAAAAGACTGAGATCACACTTGACTACCTGAACGAATGCCGCACGGACAAGATCCTGCCGATGCTGGAGGACCTCCGTGAGCACAAGAGAGTCCTGGACGACTATGTCGGTGGCGGTCACGACGCCCCGCGGGTCTACGAGCTCCGCGTCGGCAATCACAAGCTGTTGCCGAACGCGGCCTTGTTGGACGCGCATTTGACGAGTTCCGTTGAGAAGATACGCGACGAGCTCAAAGCCCTGATCACCGAGCTCGAAGGGATGGACAGCAGGTTGCAGCAGGCTGACATCTACTTCAGGGACGTCGAGGAGGACGCGGCGCTGACCGCCTCCCAACTCGCCTACATCATCGACCCCGCGAATGCGTCCGCGCTAGGGGGGAGGTCCGGTAACCCGCCGGGCGACAGCAGCGAGGCGTGACCGGTCGGGGGCGCTGAACTGCCACCGCGGACGCCACGGGATCTAGCGAGGAGGAAAACCGGTGCCCGATCCGCATGAAGAGGACATCACTTCAGAGGATGAAGAAACCGAAAAAATCGGAGAGGAAGCGCCCAGCGCACCGTTGGAGGGGGCGCCGGCGTCGCGCAAACTCCACGACATCATGAACATCTTCGCCGACAGCGACTTGGGCGGCGCTGTCCCGCCGATGATCGACCCCGACAATGTCACGAAGATCGACTGGTTCGTGCGCTTCAGATCCGACCAGAAATCGCCGGACGAACTAACGCACTGGCTGGAGTCAGGATTTTCCGAGCAACGCGCTGCGGATGGCCGCGGGGGATGGAGCGACTCACGCAGTGCGCCCGGATCTTCTGGTCCTGAAAGCGATGAACGGGAACGCGTCTACTATTCCGGAATCGCTTTCGATCCCGATTTCTCCGGTTCTCCCGCCTGGAAGCTCTTCTTCGACAACATGTCAACGATCCTGGACGTCCCGTTAGGACACGACGGAGGGTCGAGCACAAATTACGACGCGAAAAATTTGGGGCAACTTTCGCAGGATCTCTATGATCTGCAAGGGATGCTCGACGGGCGGACCGACGATCTGAAGAGTTGGTGGAATGGGGCCTCGGACGCATTGAGCGGTGCGACCGCCGATGTGTTCGTGGGCCACCTGGGCAACCTTCTGGCACGGTTTCGCGCGCTCCGCGACCAAGTTTCAGAGTACCCCGACCCGATCATCGACGCCCGGAACTCGATCATTGTCCGCGCCAGAAACGATTTCTACTTTGCCTTTGGTTCTTGGGCCAAGGACAGACTGTTCCACCCGTCGGCCCATGTCGACAAATGGTTCAAGGACAACAAGGACATCGCCACGGTCAAAAAGGGGGACGACAGTACCCAGATCGGGGATATAGGGCCGGCCAATGATCCCAACACCTGGACGGAGATCCAGAATCGGATCCAGCGGTCATGGCGCGACCACCTGAATGAGTTCTCCGATCGCGTGGCCCAGCGCATGGACGTGTTCGCCGCCGAATACGACAAGAGCCGCGCCAGCATGGTTGAAATCACTCGGCCAGCGAGCATGCCGCTCGACTGGTCCGGTGCGGGCGGTGGTGGTGGCGGTGGAGGCGGTGGCAACGGCGACGGAGACGATCTGTCCGACATCGAGAAGGAGTACAACGACACATACGAAGACTGGTTGCGGGAACAGATCGAGTGGATGGAGGAAAACCCGCCCGGCGGTGGCGGTGGGGACGACGGAGACAGCGAGTCCGACGGCTCGGAGATGCAGGACCGGTACAACGAGGCCCTTGATGATTATTACCGGGAACTGATCGACGAGCTGGACAGCGGTCCTACGGCCGGTGGTGACGACCTCGGGGGCGGTGGCGACGGTGGCGGGGGTTCGGGCGGTTCGGGTGATTCCGATGCCGCGCGTGAGTACGAGGACGCGCTTGATGATTACTACCGGGAGCTGACCGAGGGCCTGGACAGCGGTCCTACGGCCGGTGGTGACGACCTCGGGGGCGGTGGCGACGGTGGCGGGGGTTCGGGCGGTTCGGGTGATTCCGATGCCGCGCGTGAGTACGAGGACGCGCTTGATGATTACTACCGGGAGCTGACCGAGGGCCTGGACAGCGGTCCTACGGCCGGTGGTGACGACCTCGGGGGCGGCGGTGGCGGTGGCGCTCCCATTCCGGTTGGCGGGGGCGGCGGCTCCGGAGACCGGCGCCGGCCCTCGGACGACTCCTCCGCCCAGGCGATCGACGACTACTACGACCAGGCCACCGGCGATCTCGACCGGCTCATGGCCGATTCGCCCGACCCCGACGGCGACGGCCGCAACGCCGACGGCGAGGCGCTGACCCCGGCGGAGCAGGAGTACCAGCGGGCCCTGGACGAGTATTCCCGCAGCCAGAGAGAGGACCTCGAGCAGCTCGCCTCGGATGGGCCGGACTCCAGTGGCGGCGACCTCGGCGGCGACGGCTACGAGCAGCGCCTGCAGGAGTACTACGACGAGGAAATGGGCAACCTCGACCGCCTGGTGTCGGACGTCGACGGCATCACCGACGAGAACGGCGACCCCGCCCCGGAACTGGATGAGTACCGGCAGCAGGTGGGCGACTACTACGACCAGCGCACCGGCGAGCTCGACGATCTCCTGACCGGCCCGGAATCCGGCGGCGGTGACTTGGGCGGTGGTGGTTCCGGTGGTGGGGACGGTTCGTCGGCGCAGGAGTACCAGGAGCGGCTGAACGAGTACTACGACCAGCAGGCCGCGGACCTCGACGAGCGGATGAACGCCGGCCCGGAATCCGGCGGCGGGGATCTGGGCGGTGGTGGTTCCGGTGGTGGGGACGGTTCGTCGGCGCAGGAGTACCAGGAGCGGCTGAACGAGTACTACGACCAGCAGGCCGCGGACCTCGACGAGCGGATGAACGCCGGCCCTGCTGCCGGGGGAGGCGGCCTCGGTGGCTCCCTGGGGCGCGGCGGAGGGGAGGAGGCGGGCGGTCCCCCGCCGTCCTACTCCATCGGCGACGGCTGGAGCGATCCCCGATCCGCCCCCGAGCGGCCGGTCCCCGACGCCAACGGGATCCGGAGCGGCGGCGGCGACCTGCGCGGCGGGTCGGAGGCGTTCACCGGAGCCGTCGGCAACGGAAACGGCAACGGTCAGGGCGGCGGCGAATTCAGCGGCCTGGGCGGCGGCGGGATGGGAGGCATGGGCGGCGGCGGGATGCCGCCGATGATGCCGCCGATGGGCGGCGGAATGGGAGGCATGGGCGGCGCCGGGGGCCAGGGCGAGAACGCGCGTACCCGTACCTCCTGGATGTCGGAGGACGAACGCGTCTGGGGCACCGGCGCGGGCGAAAAGATCTCGGTGCTGGGGCGCCCAGGCTCCGGCGACGTCACGAAGGGAGACCGCAATGAGCAACTTCCAGCAGGAAATGGAACAGGAACTCGCACGTCTACGGGAGGCCCAGGAGAACCTGTCCAAGGCAAGCGCAAGCCTGGCCTCGGCAACCGAAGAGGCCGTCTCCAAGGATCGGGGGATCAGCGCGACGGTCAACGCTGAGGGCGAGTTGGTCGACCTGAAGTTCCGCACCAACGCCTACAAGTCGATGCCGCCCGCCGAGCTCTCAGCCGCTGTCAGGGATGTGGTCAAGCGGGCCCGGGACCGCATACAGGACCGGGTGGTGGAAGCCTACGCCCCCTTCGCCCCCGAGGGCATCGACATGGAGGCCGCCCGGGCGGGCGGGTTCAACCCCGCCCAGATGCTCGCCGACCTCGGCCTGGACCGCCTCGACCTCCCCGAACCGGGCCGCCCCGGCAACTGACCCCGCGGCCCGCCCGCACCGACGACCCAGACCCCCGAAACACCGAAAGGAGTTGCCATGTCCGGTGATGGCATGTCCATTGACCCCGAACAAATGGCCCAGTTCGGAGCGCTGACGCAGCAGCCGGCCGACCTCGTCAGGAAGACCATGAAGGAGGTCGTGACCGAGGCCGAAGCCCTCCACCGCCTCGCCTGGGGCGACGGCGATGAAATCGCCAAAATCGGAGATCAGAAGTACCGCCCCGCGCTCGATCAGATCAGGGACGCCGGCGAGGAGCTTGCCGGAGCCCTTGACATTGCGGGCGAGAACACCGTCAAGAACGCCGGAGAACTCCGCGACGCCGATGACCGATCCCTCGATCTGGGCAACGACCTGGCCAACAACATGCCCGGCGGCGGCCGGATCCGGAATTAGGGAGTAAAAGGCCATGGAGGGGGAGCTTCCGAAGCCTCTGGCGGACCTTTTCTACGGGCTGACGGGTTCGCCTTGGTTCACCGCAGACGAGGTGCTGCTGGGCGCGCTCGCGGATGTCCTCAAACGCGGAGCCACGCGGATCGAAACCGAAGTTCCGCCGCTCATCGACTCCGTCAAGCGCCGGGTGCGCTCCTCCTTCGACAGCCAGGCCGCGGAATTCTATGAAGAATCGATCGACAAGTTCACGACAGGGGAGACCAACTACGTAAAAATGACGGCCGACGCGTTGTACGAGCTCGCCGAGTTCGTGGAGGAAGTGCGCAAGCAGGTCGCATACACGAAGCGGATGATCATCGGGCAGCTCATCCAGCTCCTCGTGGAGATCGCCGCTGCCATCTTCATGGCCAAGTTCACCTTCGGCGCCAGCATGTCCATGATCCCCCTCCTCAAACGGATCACCAGCCTGTTCATCCAGCGCGCGCTGAATTTCCTGATCACCCAGCTTCTGGCGCATGTGATCTATAACACCTCCTTCGCGCTGGTGCTCGACCAGCTCATCCAGCGGAACCTGATCGCCCTCGGTATCCAGAACGGCAATGACGGCAAGTTCACGCTTGATGCCGGCGTCGGCGGTGCCCTCGACGGTCTTGTGGGAGGGTTCCTCAACAAGCTCAGCGACAAGGTCGCCAACATCTTCGGCGGCGACTTCGGCGACCTCCTCAAGCTCAACCTGAACAAAGGCGGGCCGGACTCGGTGCCGCCCCCGGGCCTGGGTAGAGGGCTCGGGGAGGAGACGCCCCTGCCGCCACCGCGCAACGGCGGCGACGTGCCGGACGGGAGCCCGTCTCCGGTCGGCGGTCCCTCGCCCACGGGCGACCGTGAGGTCGAGGCCGGGCCGTCGGGCGGCCAGAAGGACGGCCCCGACGGCGTGCCCGTGGGCGGGCCGGCCCTCCTGCCGCCACCGGTGCGCGACACCCCACCCCTGCCGACGCCTGATGCTCCGCCCCCGCCCGGCGGTCGCGAGGGTGTGCCCGAGACGCCGCCCGGTGTGGGCGGGCGGAGCCTTCCGCCGAGCCTCGTCGACGACGTCTCCCACGTGTTCGGCCGCAACGTCCACGACCTGATGCTGCCGTATGGGAGCACCCCGCGCCCGTGGGACAACGTGGCCACCGTGAACCGGTTCCGCGACGACATGGGCAACGTGTTCGCGAACAACTTCGGTGACCAGGTCGGCCGCGACGTGGCCCGCGACCTGGGGCGTGACTACGCCGACGCCTTCGCCGCGAACTGGGGCCGCCACGAGATCGGCGACGCCCTGGCGCGGGTGCTCGACAATGCTCCCGGCGGCCCCGCGGGCCGGCTGTCGCCGGAGGCGAACGCGTTCCTGTCCCGGGAGCTGCCCGAGGGGATCGGCCGCAGCCTGTCGCAGTTCGGCGAGGACTGGCGGCGCATGGCCGCGCAGTGGGTCGTCAACCCCGTTGAGGGGGCGGTGTCCAACGTCCTGGGTGAGGGCTTCAGCAACATGATCCTCACCCCGGAGCACGAGTTCAAGGTGACCGGCATGACGGCCGTCGCGGGGGCGAGCACCTCGCTGGTCGCCATGGGCGGCACCCTGGGCGGGATCAAGGGGATCGACGCCCTGCAGAACCTGTTCGCGTCCAACGGGGCCGGCGCCTCGCCCCCGCCGGTCACCGAATCCGACCCCTCCACCGCCGATGACGGCACCTCTGCCGGACGAGTGGGCGACACCGGCGGGACCGGGGGTGGTGGCGGCAGCAGCAGTGGCGGCGGTCCCGGCCACACCGGGGGCCCCGACAGCGACGACCTCACCGCCACCGCCGAGCCCCCGGTGACCGGGGACCTGTCCGGCACCGGTGACACCGCGCGTCCGGCACCTCCGCCCGAGGTGCGCCCCGACACGTCGGCGCGTCCTGAGGCGCCCGCGCCCATCCGCACGTCGTCCGACGCACCGCAACCGCCGTCGAACGCGCAGCCCCCGTCCGCGACGGGGCCCGGCGACCGTCCCGAGTCGGCTCCGTCCCGGGACGGCGAGCACACCCCCGACACCTCAGCACCCCCTGGGCCCGCCGGCGACCCGCCCCGGACCGGGGATGACGAGGTGTCCCCGCAGGTGGGCGACGATGCCGTGGACGCGCCGATCCTCGACGGGATGCCCGGCGACGGGGCCGCCGAATCCGCCGGGGGGGCGCAGGGCGACGGCACCGTGGGAGGGAACCCCGCGGCCGACGCCGCGCCCGCCACGGATGGTCCTACGGGAGTTCCGCCTGTCGTGGCGATGACGCCCCCGCCCGCGCAGGGTGGGGACGGCGCGGGAGCGCCGCGACCCGGCACCGCTGCCCCGCGCGGCGGCGCCGACAACAGTGCGCCGCGCGGCGACGGCGCGTCGGCTACCGCGTCCGGGCCCGTACTGGGCGAGGACGGCGCGCCCACCGTTGCCGGCGATGCCGTTGTGACGGGGGTGAACGGGCAGCAGGAGACGTCCGCACCCGAGGCCGTCGCGGCCTCGGCCCTCACCCCGATGGCGCGGGAATTCACGGACGCTCTGACGCCCCGGGCCACCGAGAGCGGCGACCTGCCCCGAAGCGACGAGGCCACACCGCCCCGCGAGGCGTCCGCGCCTGCGGAGTCCCACGCGTCCGGCCCCGGCCGGGCACCGGAGAGCGGGCCAACGGACGAGGCGGACGGGCGCGGTGCCAGGGATCCGCGCGACGACACCGACGAAGCCGGAGATGCGACCGAGGTCGCACCGCCCGATTCCCGGGCCGGCGAGCACGACCCGGCCGCCACCTCCATCAGCCCCGTCCCCGCGCCCGCGGCGACCCGAACCGGCCCTGGCCTCGATGAGGCCAGGGGGGCCGATGAGGTCGGGGAGCAGCGGGTGGCCGACGACGGCACCGCTGATGACGGTGACAGCCTGTACGACGAGCCCACGGTGTCGTCGCCGCCCGTTTCGGAGTCGGTGGATGCGGGCGGTCCGTGGCAGGGGAATCCGCCGACGACGCCGGACTTCGGGGCTTTGCGGGATCCCAAGGGGGGTAAGGAGGACGGGCCCCGTACGGTCGAGGAGATCCTTGCCGGCCTGGGCCTGGTCGACCACAGCCATGCGCTTGAGGACGTGCTCTCGAACTTCAACGGCGACTACATCGTCAGACCCGCCGACCGGTTCCGTTACACATATGCCGACGACGACGGCTACGGGGACGACGGCGCCGATTCCAGCAACCGGTATCCGTCCGTGCGCTACAGCGAGTACCCGAGCACGGTCCGGTACAGCCGGTATCCAGCGGCGGATGATGGGCTGTTCGACTTCTCCCCGTCGACCTCCCCGCAGGATGGCGGGGGTCGCGGTGGGGATCCGTCGCGGTCGGCGTCCACGTACCCGACGACGTCGGGTTACGGGTCCGGCTACCCCTCGACCCGCCAGGCATCGGGGAGTCGCGCGCCGGTCGATGGTGATTGGACTACGGACGACCTCTACGGCCAGGGGATCGATGACTCCCCCTACTACTCGGATGAGGACGTCCCTGTTTACAACCCGCCGGTCCGCCGGATCCCGCAGCCGGCCCATACATCGGGTATCCCTACGCACAATCCGTTCTTGTCGGGTGCGCCTGGCCGGGGGCAACCGTCCATCGCGGGTGGGTTGCTGGAGCTCGGCCTGTGGGGGATCGGGACCGCGCGCCCGCTTGTGCGCACGTTCGCCAGTGACGCCGAGGCGATCCGGTTCGGTCGTGACCACTGGGACGACTATGTGCGGAACTTGCCCCAGAGTGTGCAGGACAGCGTCAGGGCGCATTCGGATCCGGACTCGTATCGGCAGATGAACACGGCGCTTCGCTCGGGCGGGCGCCTGGACGCGGTGACCCGGGGGTATATCGAGAATGTGGACTGGGCGCTGGTCGGCAGGCCCGTGCCCGAGGACATCATGGTGACCCGCGGGATGGGCGTCAACCACCTGCCGGTGGCTCCGCAGCACATGGTGGGCCGCAGTATCCGCGAGATGGGCTATCTCTCCACATCATTGGGGGGTCCGGCCCCGTCGTTCGATAACAACCAGGCGATCGTCTACATCCGGGTTCCGGAGGGGACGCCTGCGATCTGGATGGAGCGGTTGTCGACGTTCGGTGTCGTGGAGCGGGAGCTGATGATCGTCCACGATCTTACGTTGTCGTTTATTGATGTCGTTTACCACAATGGCCAGTGGCACATGATGGCGGAGATCGATCCGTATTCTCTGCCCGGCGCTGCTCATGATGGTGCCTCGTCCGGTCGGTCCGGTAGTGGTTCTGGTGACCGCGACCGGAATCGTGACGGGCACCGTGAGCGTAGGGGTGACCGTCACGGCTCTGATCGGCGGGATCGTGGTTCGGGTCATGGTCATGGCCGTTCGGGTGGATCGCGGCATGGCGGGGATTCAGGTTGGGGTGGGCACCGTCGCCGGCCCGGTGATGGCGTGCCGGTGCAGGAGTCCGGTGCGGGGGATCAGCGGGTGCCGGACCTGGTGTCGGACCAGGTCACGCGGGGTGTCCCCGCTGATGACGGTGACAGCCTGTACGACGAGCCCACGGTGTCGTCGCCGCCCGTTTCGGAGTCGGTGGATGCGGGCGGTCCGTGGCGGGGGAATCCGCCGACGACTCCGGACTTCGGGGCTTTGCGGGATCCCAAGGGGGGCAAGGGCCGTGAGGACGGGCCCCGTACGGTGGAGGAGATCCTTGCCGGCCTGGGCCTGGTCGACCACAGCCATGCGCTGGAGGACGTGCTCGCGAACTTCGACGGCGACTACATCGTCAGACCCGCCGACCGGTTCCGTTACACATATGCCGACGACGACTACGCCGACACCGCGCACCCGCAGTATCCCGCCGGGACGCAGTTCTCCCCGTACCCCGCGACCGTGCAGTACTCGCAGTACCCGGCCGCGACCTACGATGAGTCCGCGGCGACGCACTACCAGGAGCCGGCGGCTTCGACCGGGGAGACCGCGCAGGCCCGGGACGAGGACGCCGACGAGCCCGTGCAGTGGCACGGGACCTACACCGGCATCGAGGACCTCGTCGCCGCCACCGAATACGACGTCGTGGACCGGCGGACATTCAACGCGGACGGTAACGACGGCAGCACCGAACTCATGCACTTCGCGAACGGTGCGCAGGCGGTCTACAAGGAGACCGAGGGGACCATACGCGCCCGCGACCGCGCCGATGCCGAACAACTCGGCTCACTGGTCGGCCGCGCCATCGGCGCCAACGTCCCCGGCGTCCTGCGCGTCGGCGAGTTCGAGATGTTCATGCACTTCATGAGCGGGGAGTCCGGGACCACCCATATCGAAAACCCGCGATCCCCGCTCCTCCGCACGCGGGACGGGCACGTCCTGGGCCTTCTCGACGTGCTGATCGCCAACGGCGACCGCAATCCGGGCAACTGGCTGGACCAGGGCAATGGGCACGTCGCGGGGATCGACCACGGCAAGGCCTGGTTCACGTACGAGTACACGCCGGAGGACCCCACCGACCTGGACGGGCTGGCCTACACCAACGGCATGCGGCCGTTCTACGACTTCGACGACAACAGGTGGATCCGCAACCCGTTGACCCGGGACGACATTCGGTGGATGCGGCCCCGGCTCGCCCGGCTCTACGGCGAGTTCGAGCGCTTGGGCCGGACGGACTGGTTCGACGAGATGATGGCGCGTTTCGACATGCTGGCCCGCAACGCGCGGGGGACCTCCAGCCTGTTGGCGCGGGGCAGTGATCTTCCCGGTTCTCGCCGTGATGGCGATCCTCCCGCGCCCGGGGGTGGGCAGGGCGGGTCCTCTTCGTCCCGGTCGGCGTCGGGTTCCGGGGGAGGTACCGGGCGGCGGCACCACGGGTCGGGTCATGGGAGCTCCCGGCATGATGGACGTTCGGGTCCGAGCGGGCATCGCAGGCACGATGTCAGTGAAGCACCCCTTCAGGACTCCACTACCGCGGACCAGCAGGTCCCGGACCTGGCTGCGCACGACGACGCCGTCGATGCCCGTCGGGAGGCGGCGGAGCTGCGGGTTGCTGCCGACGCCGCGAGGACGCGTGCGCAGGAGCCGGCCTCTGGGGCCGAGGGCGAATCCGTACGGCAGGAGGCGCAGGCCGCCGCCCATGCGGCCGAGGTCGCGGCCGATGATGCGGAGTATTTCGCTGATCTCGCTGAGGTGGCCGCGCGCACCGCCGAGCGGCGCGCCGACGACCTCGCCAGGGACGTCTTGCCCGAAGCCGAGGTCGGGGAGCGGGACGGTATCGACGGTGCCGCCGACGATGACGGTGACAGCCTGTACGACGAGCCCACGGTGTCGTCGCCGCCCGTTTCGGAGTCGGTGGATGCGGGCGGTCCGTGGCAGGGGAATCCGCCGACGACTCCGGACTTCGGGGCTTTGCGGGATCCCAAGGGGGGCAAGGGCCGTGAGGACGGGCCCCGTACGGTGGAGGAGATCCTTGCCGGCCTGGGCCTGGTCGACCACAGCCATGCGCTAGAGGACGTGCGTCCGTACTCCGAGGGCGACGCCGATTACATTGTTGAACTCGCCGACCGGTTCTCCTACTCCTCCGCCGACGATGTTCTCAACGACGCTACGCCCACCCCGATCGGGTCGCCTCATCAGCAGGCGGCGACGGGAAGTCCCGTCGACCCGGCGCCGGCCACGGCCCCGCCGCCGGCGGCGACGGGAGTGCCCGCGCCCTCGACGGCGGGGCAGGGCGGTCCGGCGGGGTTCATGCCCGCTCAGGGCATGGTCGACGGGGGCGACGGGCGGCAGGACCCGGCCATGGCGCCCGCCGAACCCTCCGTGCCTGCCGAGGCCGCGGCGGAGCCGGCCGGTGCGGGGGCGTCCGGGTCCGGCTCTTCGGCGGCACAGGGCGCCGGTGGCGGTGCGGGCCGGTTGCGGTTGTTTCTCCGGGATCCGGCTCCGGTCCGCGATGATCTGCCCGATCTCGCCCCGGACAACGGGACCGTCCGGTCGGAGCGGATGCTGTCCATTCCCTTCGTTGATGGGCCTGACAGCGGGTCCTCCCGGGTGAGTGTCGAGTTCGCCACCCCGGGGGGCCGGATGCGCGCGGATGTGGAGGTCCAGCGCCCGTTCCTCGAGTTCTCAGCGGTCGAGTTCCCCGGCGGGGACGGGGCGGCTTCCCGCTACCTCCACGAGGTCGTGGTGCGGTTGCGCGTGCTCGCCATGGACGACAACGCCGCCGCCGACGCCGCGTACATCGAGGCCGTGGAGGCGGCCACCACGGCGCTGAAGCGGCGGATCGAGGAGTGGTTCAACAACAAGTACGTGCTGCCGCGCAGCGGTGCCCAGCTGCGGGTGTCCGTGGGCGACGGGAGACCAGGGCTGTTGTACCACGCCACCGTCACGTGGTATCCGGTGCCGCCCGCGGCCGACGGGTCGCCGACCCCTGAGCCGGGTCCGGACGCACAGGCCTGGGGGGTCGGCGAGATCCTGCGGCGGCTGAGGCTGCTGGACGTGAATCCCGCGCAGGGTGCGGACCGTCCGTATGTCGCGCGGCAGACGCTGGAGCTGATCGAGAACGCCGCGCCGATCAGCCACGGCCTGTCGGCTCTCGCCACCACGGGGGGCGAAAACCGGCCGAAGCCGGTGGTGCGCCAGTTCTCCAGCGACTTCGTGACGTCACCTCCCGCTTCCCCCGACGCGCCGCCGCTGATCGTCGGGATCGAGACCGCCTACGGGCATGTGCGGGCGGAGGTGAAGATCCTCAACCGGTTCTTCGAGTCCTCCACGGTCGAAATCGGCGGGGACGACCGGGGCGGTCCTACCGCGGCCCGGGACATCACGCTGCGCGTCGCCGGTTACTCCCCTCCCGGGATGGACCGTGCGGCCCGGCAGGAGGCCTTTCTGGCGGTCAAGACGTACATCGAGCGGGTGTTCAACGGTATGTACGTGCTGCCGCGCAGTGGCCATCAGCTCAATGTGCACCTTGAGTGGGCGACACTCGACACCCGGCCCGAGCATACTCATTTCTTCTTGGTGTTGGCCCCGGTTCCAACCGCGGCCGGTGGTTCGCCGGTTCATTCCGGTGCTCCTGTCGTCCGGGGACTGGGTGAGGTGCTGCGGCGGCTGGGGATGCTGGACGGCGACCCGGCGCGGGGGGTGGCAGAGCCGTATGTGCGGCGGCTGACGCTGGCGCGATTCGAGGCCATGGTGGAGCCGCGTCTGGAGCGGCGGTGGGGGGAGGATGTCCGGGCGTCGGACGTCGCGCACGAAGGGGTGGTGCCGAGCCCGTCGCGGTGGAGAGGCGAGGGGAAGGCCGAGTGGGCGGCCGCGCGGGCGGCCGCGCAGGTCCACCAGGTGGGCCTGCACGTGGACGCCGGGTGGCCCGAGATGATGGTGGATGCCCGTCCGGCGAGGCGCTTGGGCCCGGACGATCACCCCGAGGAGCCGCACCTGCTCCGTTATGAAGGCACGCGGAGGTTCGAGTGGAAGCGGGTCGAGATCCCCGCCCGGTACCGCAAGCCGGGGGGACCGACCCACATCGTGGAGATGACCTACCGCCCCCGGGTCCTGCGCGCCAAGGGGATGACGAAGGCGCAGTACAACGCCTATCTCACGGCGGTCCGTAAAGAGACGGAGGCCATGTGGAACGGCCAATTCCGGCTCCGCGGCGATGGGACCGTCGTGAACGACCAGGGTGCGGCGGTGCACCGGCTCGACCCGCGCCTGTTCGCGACGCTCTTCGGTGAAGGGAGCCACCGGGACGCCGACGACCTGAACGGCAACGAGGCGAGGTTGTCCGGCCCCGGCCCGCAGCCCGGAACCGGCGACCAACTGCACATCAACCTCGAACTCGCCGACGACACCACCCCTCGTGACCAGGTGCACCACATCATCACCCTGCACCACGGGGACGACGTTCCTACGTTCCGTGACCTGCCGCCCATGAACACGAGCACATGGTTCGACAGCTTTCCTGCGAAAGCCGCCGTCCATGAGATCGCGCACCTTCTCGGCCTGCCCGACCAGTACCCGGACTCGAAGTCGGTCTTCCGCTCGGACCCGCGCGGCAACTCCGTACGCCCCGGACCACGCCTTATGAACTCCTGGGAGTGGTCGAAATTCTCCGAAGGGCGGTACAGGGAGACCCGCTCGCCCGTCGTATGGATCGACGACCTCGACAGGTTCGGCTCCGTCATGGAGCACGGCACCGGGGACTACGCGACACCGCTCCGGGTCGCCGATCTGACGGATCCGTCCAAGACCCGCCTCGCCCGGACACTCGAACCCGGTATGGACGCCGCCGATCCGCGGCGGCTCAAGGTGGTCCACCGCTTCGCCCTGGCCGTCGAGTTGTATACCAGGAACTGGGACGGTGCGCGGATCGCGGCTCAGCTCGTCTCCGCCACGGATGCGGCGGCGCTTGTCGCCGTCCGCGAACCGGTCACCGTCGCGGCCGATGCGCGGGCCGCCGCGCGTCGCGAGGAGGCGAGCGCAGCCCGGGCCCGTGCTGCCGGCGATGACGCCGCGGCGCGCACGGCCGTTGCCCGTGCCGCCGATTTCGAGAAGGCCGCGCGCGCCGCTGATGCCCGTGCGGCCCATGCGCGCGAGCACGCCGCCGACACGGGCGCGGTTGCCCGTGCCACCCAGGCGCTCCAGGCCTTCTATGCCGACGTCAATCGGTGGCGGGACAGCGGTCGGCTGGCGCGGGCGATGGATTACGTCAGCCGGGCGGGGGCGGGTGTGACGGCCGCCGCATACGTGACCAGAACACTTCCCCAATCCGTGATGTTCAGACTCGCCCACACACTGACCGGTTCGAACGATCCGGCGGACGGCGCCCCCGCGCTCACCATCTTCTCTGCGGGCCGTGACCACGCGGCCGGGCGTGGCCCGCTCGCCGATATCCCCGCGGGTCAGGGACGCCCCGCTATCACCGCGGATGAGATCAAGGCCCGGCTGGAGCAGTGGCGTTCCAGGAACCTCCTGGTCGAAGGGCTTCGCGTCTACCATGACACCGGTCTGCGGGTGGAGGGCTCCGAATGGATCGGCGCCCTGCCCGACGTCGGCCGCGCCGCACTCATCGGCAGCCTGTTGCCTCCGCCCGGCCCGCGGCCTGATCCGGTTCCTCCGGTCGGCCCACAGCCGGATCCGGTGCCGGGACGCCTGGGCCTGCTGCCGCGGCCCGTAGCGGAACAGGCCGCTCTGGACATCCTCGGCGCGAGGTACGACCAGGTTGCCCGCAAGAAAAAGCTGTCGGGTCTCATCGTGGCCGTCCCGGGATACCCGGAAGTCCGGCTGACCGCGGATCAGGTGCGGGACCAGCTCGTCGAATGGCAGGGCAGGGATGTCCTGAGCGATGCGCCGGGACGCCTGCGTCAGTTGGGCGTTCCCGTCACCGATGAGCAGATCGCCGCTCTCGCGTCGGCGCCGGATGGGCGGGGTACGTCGTCGGAGCAGAGGACGGGGCCGCGAGGTGTGAAGCGGCCGGGCTCCTCACAGATCGGGCCCGAGCACCGCCCCGCGCAAGCGGGATTCGGTCCTCCGGAGGACGCGGAGGCCGGCGGGCACGCCGAGGAGGACCCGGGCTGGTGGCCCGCCGACTCCACCGATTCCGCCGGACCGGCTGGCGCTGAGTCTCCCCGCTTCGGTCCGGCGCAGGCTGACGATGTCCATGCTGACGCCGCGATTTCCGAGCGGCCGGTTCCGCCGCCCGAGTCGCCTGCCGTCGGCCCCGCCATCTCCGGTATCCAAGGAGATGCTTCGGGCGGGCACGCGAATGAGAGAGCGTCCGGGGAACCCACCGGTCCGGCTGCGCCCTCGGAGCTTCCCACACCGCAGTCGGAGACCGACGGCGGGGGCGGGAACACCGAATCCGGTTCCGTGGTCGGCGAACGCGACCGTGTGCGCAACCCCCTCAACAGCAGGGGTTCGGGCACGACTCCGCCTCCGGTGTCGGAGGCGAATGCCGGGCCGGGCCCGGCCGATGCCGCGGAGCTCCGCCCCGCTTCCCGTGATGACGTGACCGGCGCCGGCGACTCGCCGCGGCCGACGGCGGCCGGCGACGCCGATACCGGCGTCCGGGCGGCGGGCACGGAGACGGCGGCGGGTGTCGATCCCGTGGCCCGGGCGGCCGAGGCGGGCACCCGGCCGAACGCGCCCGCGAAGGACTCGTCCGAGAAGAATCCGCCCGTGGACGTCGCGCCGAGGAAGGGCAGCGCCGAGCGGTCCGATCCACCGCCCCCCGACAGGACAGGGGAGGACAGGGCGGACGACGCCGTCGAATCGCCCCTGTTCACCGGGGACGGCGACGCGACGCTCGGCGGCGAACGCCCCGCCCCGCCCGCGGAGCCCGGTCGCACCGCCCCGGAATCCTCTGGGCGGTCCGGGCTCCGCCGTGCGCTCGCGGGTGAGCGAGGCGCCGACCCCGCCTCGACGACGGCGCCGCCATCGGGGACCCGCACGTCCCGTGCTCCGGTGGCGACCTCCGAGACCCCTCCTGCAACCGGCCGGAGGCTGAACTACCTGTTCAGGAGCGGCCAGATCGAGGCACCCCTCATCGGCCCCGCCGCCAACAAGCTCATCGCCCGGATGCGCGCCGAGCTCAGCGGCCGTGGCGGGATGCGCTCCGACCTCGATGGCCGGCTCTCCCTCGGCGAGATCAACGCGATCGAACGGCAGGTGCGCGCCGACTTCGAGCGCGATTCCCGGCCCTACTTCGCGCCCGGCGGCCACTCCTTCACCATTCAGGGCCGCGGCGGGCCGCGGAAGGTCGCCCTCAAGCTGTCCCCGGAGGGGGACTCCTGGCAGCCCGTGCCGCGTTCCGGGCCGGAGCCGGCACAGACCGGACCCGGCAGCCGGCCCGACGTCAAAGCCAAGAGCACGGCGGAGCACAAGGCCAAGTCGTCGCGGAAGGGGGCGGCGACCTCCGCGGCGGCCCTCGGCGGGTCGTTCTCCATCACGGCCTTCGGGCTGGCCCCGGCCGACGCGCCCGTTGCGGGACCGGTCTTCACCTTCTCGTTCAGCGGAACCCGCAACCAGCGATCCACCAGCTATTCCGTCGGTGAGGGAATCTCCGGCAAGAGCGAGGTGTCGCTGAAGGGCACGCCCGAAGAGTTCGTCAACGCCCTGCGGGCGGAGCTGACCGTCGACCCCCCTGCCTCCGCCTCGCGCCGCGTGTCCCGCAGCGGACTCCCGGGATCGCCGCACCGCTGGCGCGGCGATAACCGCGGCGCCGACGTGGAGCTGACCGAGAGGCCGGTGGCCTCCCGCGTGGTGGTGCCGGAGGGACTGAGCATGTCCATCCCCGGCGGCCTCGAAGACCGCGGCGCGGCCGCCGATCCGGCCACAGCGGCCCCGGCGCGCATCGTCCTGCCCGACCCCTTCGGCACCGGTCCCCGCCCCGCGGGCACGCAGAGCGGGCAGGGGACCCGGGTGGGCAGCGGGCACCCGCTCACCGTCGATCCCATCGACGGCCTGACGAGGCAGATCCGCCAGGGGCTCGGCATCGGCACCGACCACCCCACCAGCGCGGACCTGGACCGCGCCACGACCCCTGATGCCCTTCAGGAGATCCTGCCGTCGCTGGACCGCGGTCCGGTCCCCGTGGCCGTGGTCGTCGACGGCAACGGTGCGGTGCGCGTCGTCACGATGTGGTCGGTGCCCCGGGTGCTGACGCGCATCGACGACGTACCGGCGAAGGCGTCCTTCAGCCGGAGCCACAAGAGCGACAAGGAAGCGGGGCTGACGGCGAAGCGGACGACCAACCTGAAACTCGGCGTCGGGCTCGGCGCGGTCGTGTCCCTGGTCAATGGCATCCTCCGCTTCAACATGCCCCACTTCGAGTCCTCGTTCAAGGCCGAGGCCTCGTCGAGCCGGGCCATCTCGACGGGGGGCGGCCGGGCGGTCAAGGCGCACTCCGACAAGGTCGAGACCTATGAGGTCCAGCGGGCGTTCTACGCGACCGTTTCCGGCGACCGCACGCAGATGCGGACGGAGGGCCGGTCGGTCGAGGAGATCGCGGTGGCCGACGCCCGGCGCATGGCCGGCCTGGACGCGCCCACCCCCGAGGCCGCCGCGCGGCGTGTTCCGCGCTTCGACCACCTGACCGTCGACCGCCCTGCTCATTGGGGCGGGACGACCCCCCGGGAGGTGGTCCACCAGGACGGCAGCCGTTACCGGAGCGCGCCGCAGACCGGAACCCCGGCGCCCGGCGCCACCGTCCCCGCGCCCCGGCCCAGCACCTTCTATGAGGACTACGCGCGGTCGGTGCTGATCGGGATCGCCGATGCGCACCCCGGTCTGGTGGTGCCCGAGCTCGCCACCATGTCCAAGGACACCTTCGCCCGCCGCCCCAGCGCCGGGCCCGACGACCCCCGCACGGCGCGCGAGTTCCGCGGTCTGCGCCGCGACTACGAGCAGGCGGTCGCCAACACGCTCATGGTGCTCGATGCGATCACCCCGGACAACCTGGAGGGGCGACTGGGCGAGTGGACGGGCCCCGGGATCGACGTGCACTTGGTGGAGACCACGAGCATCGACCCGCGCCTGGCCAAGCGGGGCGGCTTCTTCCGGCCCCCGTTCGTGTCGGTGCGGCTGCACGCCGAGGCCACCGGCCGCGCCTTCGGCGGCACCTCGACGATAGGGACCGAGTTCGCCGTGTCGGGATCGGCCGGGCAGACGGACGGGCGCGACCGGAACAAGACCTGGAGCGAACAGTTCAGCATCGGGGTGCAGGGCCGCGACCCCGCGGCCGATGCGACCGGCCTGCGGAAGAACATCGGGATGTTCAACGCGGTGGCGGAGGCGTCCCAGCCGCGCGGACGCGCCCAGGAGCACGGGGCCAAGGGATCGACCGAGAGCAAGGCCAAGACCACCGGAGACACCGATGTGTGGTGGTGGGACCTCAACGCCGGCGCCACGATCGCCAAGTTCCGCAAGGCCGACGACCTGGGCGTGATCGACGAGGGGGCGACCGCCCGCGATCAGGGCGGGCGTGACGCGGCCGCGGCCGACGGGGACACCCCCGCCGCGCACGGCCAGGGCGCGGCGGTCTACGACGGGCACGCCGTCACGATCCAGGGCCCCCGTGGGCGGCTGGAGGTCGAGTCCGCGGCCGGCCGGGACGCGGATCCCGCCGGGCCCCGCGACACCCGGGACACCGCCACCGATCGGCCCACGACAACGAGCGTGAGCACCGCCCGGCGGGCGTCGGTGCCGCAGCCTCCCACGACCGAGAACACCTCGACCCCCGTCACTCAGGAACGCCGGGCCTCGGCACCGGCCGTCTCCACCCCGGATATGACCGGTCGCGCCCCGGGGACCACAACGGCGCCCGCGGGTCCGCGCCGGCTGTCGGACGCCGACGCGCGTGCGCTGGTGCTGGGTACCGCGCGGCGCCCTGTCCCGCATCCGCTGGACGGTGTGCCCACCGCGCCCGACACCGTGACCGCGCCGGATCTGTACCGGCTCGGCAACCGGCTGCTGACCGATACGACCCCGGGGTTCCAGGACTTCCTGAGCCGCTCCCGGGGCGCCCATGACTACGTGCGCCAGCTCCTGCTCTCGGCCACGCTCACGGGCAATATGCCCCAGCTGCTGGCGCGGTTCGGGCTGCGCAGCGGCCGGTTGCAGGTCGACACGTCATGGCTGTGGCGGGGTCTGCCGACCCTGGTCACCCGCGCCGTCCGCGGCGACTTCCGGCTGCACGACCCGATGCCCACCACCACGGTGGAGATCTCCACCAGCGGCGAGGTGGGCATCGGCGCGACCCGCGTCCACGGCGGCCACACCCGCTCACTGGCGCTCTCCGCCCGGTTCCGGCACAACCCCAACGACGAGGTCCCCCCAGGGACCGACCCCGCCCCGGGCCTGGACACGGCGCGCCTGCCCAACCCCATGCCCGGCGGGTCGTGGACTCCGTACTCGCGCTCGACCACGATGAGCACCGCCGAGTCGGTCACCGTGTCGCGGACCACGACCGTGGGCCCGCAGGGCGGATCCTTCCCCTACACCGCCGACCTGTCCTTCGACCAGGCGGCCGAGGCCAAGAAGGACTGGAAGTTCGCCGTGACCGTGCCGCGCCGCTCCTCCACGGCCACCCACCACGGCGTGCACACCGAGGTCCCCGGAGCCGAGTTCGGCTACATCGCCGAGGCGGAGGTGTATGCGGCCGGCCTGGTCGACGACGCGGTGGGAACCGACACCGACGGCAGCCCCGTTGCGACGACGCTGCTGGGCCACGACGCGCCCCAGCCGGACTGGGCGCCGCGGCCGGGGTTCACCGGACTGGGCCACCGCCGCGAGGGCCCCGACCCCGGCCCCGTGGTCGACGCGCTCGTTCAGCGGCTGGCCGATGCGGGGCTGGAGCTGACCGGGACCAGCCGTGAGGAGCTGTTCCAGCGAGTGGGCGCGCACATCACGCGGGGGCTGGACGACGCCACCGGCCGGGCGGTGCCCATCGATGTCAAGGTCCGCTCCACACA
Organism: Nocardiopsis mangrovi; assembly: GCF_042653925.1. NCBI lineage: Bacteria > Bacillati > Actinomycetota > Actinomycetes > Streptosporangiales > Nocardiopsidaceae > Nocardiopsis > Nocardiopsis mangrovi. The sequence continues at coordinate 5,014 of NZ_JBHSFQ010000008.1, read as the reverse complement.
CCTGGTCCACGCCTCGTCCCCGGGCAGGATCACCGTGGACGTCATCCGCCAGGGCGGCGAGGTGGACCGGGTCGGGGCCAAGGCCGACTTCACGGACTCGCGCTCCCGCACCACCGATACCACCCGTTCCGCTGGCACCAAGAAGGACAGCACCGTCGGCGGCGAGTTCGCCGGGGTCAGCGCGCTGCCCCACAACGGCGACGAGCGCCCGGTGACGGAGGCTCCCACGAGCAGACCGGTGTCCCTCCCTATCGTGGGCGATGCCTCGCGCCAGAGTGGGGTCTCGACCACGCAGAGCACGGGCGATTCGACCACCGAGACCGCCGACACCACCATCACCGGCCCCTACGGTGTCCTGGGTGCCGACGCCTCGCTGCGCCTGTACCTGGAGATCGACGGCCGCGACCCCATCGTCGCCGAGGCGCCCGCGGGGCGGATGAGTGAGCTCTACCCCGCCCCCTACCTCACCGGAACAGGCGGCCCCGCGGCCGACGCCCCCAGAGCGGGCGCCCCGAGCCTGTTGCCCTCGCCCGGCCAGCGGCTCGAACCGGCGGCCCGGGAGTGGACCGCCGACCGGCGCCGCCGCGCCGGCGGACGGGCGCCGACTCCGCGGCTGGAGGCGCTGTCGGTCGCCGGCGACGGTGCGGCGGTCACCGGGGCGGGCTACATCGCCGCGGCGCGGGCCTCGGGGTGGCAGCCGCAGGGCGCTTCGGCCCCCGAGATGGTCCGCTCGGCGCGGAAGTACCTGGAGGGCGCGATGGGGCCGCGGGTGGAGAACATCCCCGCCGCCCTGACCGGCTTGACGCTGACGGCGAACTTCGCGCCCGCGTCCGGGAGCGGGACGGGCCTGCCCAACCTGTTCCGGGACAAGGCGATCGTCTTCGCCGACCTCGAGTGGCGCCTGCACGCGGTGCCCCGTGCCGAGGGCGCCCGGCTGATCGACGTGTCGGTCGACTCCGCCCACGGAGGTTCCCGGCAGGACGCACACAAGGACGAGACGTCGGTGGAGCACTCCACCACCACGTCCGGCGGTGTGACCGGGCGTGCGATCGGGACCGTGCCCGACGACAACTGGCCGCTCGGCTCGGCGAACGACGGCCAGTCCACGGCCGTCTCATCAGCCGCGGGGACCTCGCGGACCACCGCCACCGACCACCCCGGGCGCCCGCCCGTATCGAGTAAGCGGGCCTACCTGGTCGCGGTCCCCACGACATGGCTGGTCGCCGCGGAGTCGCCGGTCGCCGAGGTCAAGCACCTCGGGTTCACCCGCAACCAGGTCGGCATGGCGGAGGTCGAAGCGGAGGTCGTCACCTGGGTCGACCACGAGCAGGCGCGTCAACTGGGGCTCCTGGACGGCGTCGAGACGAACAAGGATCTGTGGGACGCCCTGTACACGGCCCAGGAGAAGTTCGGCGAGACGGAGAAGACCTACTTCGAGGCCCGCCAGAAGCTCCCGGAGCTCGTGCGAAGCGTCGAGGAAGCGCACCGGAGCGGTGATACCGCGCGCCTGAGGGACGCGCGAACGGCGTACGACACCCAGCGAGAGAAGACGGACGGCCTGCACGCCGAGTTCCGCCAGGGATTCGAGGTCTGGAGCGCGGCCCGCGACGCGGCCCGGGAGTCCCTGGAACTGCCGCGGCTGGAGCGCGCGGTCCAGGACACCCGGGCACGTGAAGGAGAGGATCCCAAACACGGCCGGAACGCCCAGGCGGCCCTGGACGCGCAGCGCGCGACGGTCGACCGCCTGCGTGACCGGGCCCGGACCGCCTACAGCGACTGGGACGCCACCCGGACCAAGCCGGTAGCGACGCAGGAGTCCGCACCGCCGAACGCGCGGGGTTCCCGGCCGACCGCTCCTCCTGGTTTAGAGCCGACGTCCCCGCCGGTGCCTTTGGAAGCGCGGACACAGGTGCCCGGTCCCGCGGACGACGCCGCCCCGGCACCGGCCGACGATCCCGACCGGTACACGATGCGGGGGGCGCTGCCGAACGCCTCCGAGCTCGGGGACGACAGCGGTCCGGCACCCGGAGAGGCCCCGGCGGAACCCCGGCCGAGATCTCCCGAACCGCCGCAAATGGACGTGCGCGGACGGATGCGCGCGGAGACGACGGGTGCCTTCAGGCGGGACACCGATTCCGGGGACGAGGACTTCGGGGTCCACCAGCGCCATACCGAGTCGGATCCGAACGACGAAATGCCGTCGTTGCCCGGACCGTGGACGCGTGACCCGTGGCAGACGGAGTCGCGAACAGGGCGGTATGCGTTCGATTCACCGCCGACGAGCCCCCGCGGGGGGACACCCGTGGACACCTCCGCGGTGGACCCCGATTCCGCGGATGACTTCGTGCTCCCGCCGGCGGTGGGCCACAGGGGCGGTGCTCACACCGTGCCGGAGGGGCGCGGCGCCGCGCCCTCGATCGAGGCAGGCGACAACGGGCCGCCTGTGCCGCCCACACCACAGCCCTCTGCTGTAGCGGAGCAGCGTCCCGCACCGGTGCTCGGCGAGAACGGGGGGACGACGGAGCCCGAGCGGGAGACGGAGCTCCCCGAGCCGCAGCCGTCGCATCCGTCGGCGCCGGCGGCGGAGCGCCCCGGGCAGGGTGCGCCGCTTCCCGAGCGCCAGGCGGCCCCGCTGCCCGACGAGCCGGCGCAGCAGCCCTCGCCCTCTGTCCCGCTGCGGACGGAGCCCGCGACGGGGGAGATCGGCGATGCGGGACGATCGCCTCTGCCGCAACCGGAAAGCGGCCTGAGCTACTTCGAGCTGTTCAGCAGTGTGCTGACCCCCAAGGACGCCACGCCCCGCAATCGGGTTGCCGAGCCGGAGGCCCCGGCCGGGGCGAGCCGTCCCGCGGCCGCGCCCGCGGAGGGTGACGACCGCCCCGTACCCCCGGCAGACCAGGCCGTGCCGCCCGCCGACGGTCAGCGGGAGGGCCCGGATCCCGCCGATGACCGGCGGGGCGCCCCCGACCCCGGCGACACCGAGGACTCCGCCGACAGCGACGCCGACAGCGACGGGGGTGGGGACGTCCACGACCGCTTCGGCCGCCGCGGCGATGACGATGACGATGCCCCGGCTCCCGGGGCTGGCGGTCAGGGCCCCGCCGCCTTCGGCTCCGCGGGCGTCTCGCGCTCCGGCGGCGAGCAGGCCGATGGCAATGGCAGTGGCCGGTCGTCCACCGGCCCGGCGGGTACCACCCGCGGCCCGGACGCGGGCAATGAGCGGGAACACACAGCACCGGACGACTATGCGGATGCCGACGACGACCTCTACGCCTCCTCCCCGGAGCCGTCGCCGGGACCGGCCACTCCCGTGGATCCGGGCGACCCGTGGGGCGGTAATCCTCCGGTGAGACCGGATTTCAGTGCTCTGTTGGGTCCGAAGTCGGCGAAGGATGCGCCGTTGCTTTCGGCTGCGGATGTGATCGCTGATCTGACCAATCGGTGGGTTATCCGGGCCCATGCCGAGCAGGAGGCCGTTAGGCAGGTCTTCATGGCCGGCACCGACTCGGGGCATCTCCCGGATGGTTCTGGTGGTGACTCCGGTGGCGGGGCAGGGTCGTCGGCCGGTGACGGGGGCACCGGGATTCCTGTCACGGCTCTGGAGGGTCTGGATCGTACGATCGCCGCTCTGGCCGGGCAGGGTTCGTCGATCCGCCAAATCGCCCATCGCATCGTGAAATCGTCCAAAAAGGTCGCGGATCATCTTCATGCCATGTACGCCCGTGTGGAGGGTGTGGGACCGGCCAGGGACGAGAGAGGCCGCAGAAGGGACCTCCTGGCGGCGTTGGGTCGGTTGGCGCGGGATGCGGGGTTGGAACCTGATCCGGCGCACCTTCAGGGACTGATGGTTTCGGTTTCGGATCTTGTCGGTCTGGATCGTACGATCGCCGCTCTCGCCGGGCAGGGATTGTTGACCTCCGTCATCGCCGAGCAGACCGGGGAGTCGATGCCCACGGTCGACTATCGCCTTGCTGCCATGTACGCCCGTGTGGAGGGTGTGGGACCGGCCAGGGACGAGAGAGGCCGCAGAAGGGACCTCCTGGCTGAGTTGGGTCGGTTGGCGCGGGATGCGGGGTTGGAACCTGATCCGGCGCACCTTCAGGGGGTGATGGTTTCGGTTTCGGATCTTGTCGGTCTGGATCGTACGATCGCCGCTCTCGCCGGGCAGGGTTTGACGATCCCTGACATCGTCGAGAGCACCAGGACACGGGAGGGCACGGTCAAACGTCAGCTTCGTGCCATGTACATCCATGTGGAGGGTGTGGGTGCGGCCAGGGACGAGAGAGGCCGGAGAAGGGACCTCCTGGCGGCGTTGGGTCGGTTGGCGCGGGAGGCGGGGTTGGAACCTGATCCGGCGCTCTTGCGCGGTGCCGCCACCGGTGGTCGGACCGGTATCGCGGGCGTGGTCCCCGCACCGGGTTCCCACGAGGTCGCCAACGACCCTGAGTGGCTCCCTGACGCTGACGGCGGTGTCTCGCCGGGGGATCCTCTGACGGATTTCCTGGTGGAGGCGGGTGCGTTGTCGCCTGATGCCCGCGGCACGCGCGGTGTTGCACCGCGGAGCCCGGAGGCTGGACCCGCCCACGATCCTGAGGATCTGCCTGATGCCGATGGTGTCGGTGGTAGTGCGACAGGTGGTGGGCTGCTGCCTGCGCCTGCGTCGTCGTCTGTGTGGGGGCGTGGTGGTGCCGGGGGCCAGGAGCCGGGTGGGGGTATGGGCAACACTGTCCGGGCCCGGGTCGATGACGTGGCCGCTGATGAGTGGGCGCGGATGGGCCTGCCGATCCTGGAGACCGTTGAGGGGGCGGTGGCCGGGGTGGAGGGCGCCCACGTCCTGGCCATCACTCCCGACCAGGCCCATTCCGTGTGGGAGTACACGCGTTATGCCCGCGACATGGTCGACGACGGGCTGGCCGCCGACGGCGATGTCGCGCCCGACGACCACGACGATTTCTGGTGGATCGTCGGTGATATCGATGCGGTTCTGGAGCGGGCGATGCTGCCGGTGGCGGTC